>JAGWPH010000245.1 GCA_028870615.1 Betaproteobacteria bacterium | reverse complement strand
GCGCAGGCGCTTTTCCAACCAGGTGTCGACCGACCAGTTACCGCGACTGAGTATGAGTAACACGCCAAGCAGTATACCCCAGGATATGTGCTGGTTGATACCTGCCTCGCTTAAGTCGGCGTATGAAATGACAGCAACAATGTTGAGGATGAAAAGGCCTGCTGCGGCAAATCTGCCAAACAAGCCAAAAACTAGCAAGACTGACAGGCCAAGCTCGGCACTGGCCGCCATCGTGGCCGCCACCTCTGGAGGCAGCAGCGGCACATGATAGACATCGCTGAACAGGTAAAGCGTGCTGTCCCAGTTGGAAATTTTTGTCAGCCCGGATTTGAAAAATACGTTTGCCAGATATAGTCTCAGGCCCAGATCAAATACAGGGGCCAGATATTCCGGCCAGTGTGAAGCAGTGTAGTAAAACCGGGTAAGGCATGACAGTACTTTCATGGCATATTCTCCAAAGTAAAATCGGCCAGCACCCCTTGCTCCAACAAATTCAGAAGCGCGGTATTTAGATTAAAGTCGGGATAGCGTTCCAGAACCCCGCTAGTAGCCTCTCCCAGCGGGGCTCCGGACCGAATACTTTGTAGCCATGTAGCACCAGCTTCGGTCAGTTCAGTGACCATGACAGTATTCTCCTTGCGGCTAACCAGGGCATTGCTGGAACCGCTATCCAAATCAATATGAAAGTCGCTATTTGCACCGGGTTGGTGGGCATTCCAAATGGCAGCAATCGGATAGATGGAGCGCACCATATGACAGGCCGGATGGGTGTGTATAACCAGGTCTGCGTAATTCTCCGCGGGTACTTTTGATAGTCCGCTGACATCAAGCGTCGCTTCATCTTCTGCAAAGTAGGCACGGTGGCACGCCCACTCCAGTGCCGCAACATCCGACAAGTAGACTAAGCTTTGTGCGGGCTCAAAGTCGGCAATAAAGTCTGCCATCTCTGCGCCGTAGTGATGGAGGTTGCCGCTACGAGATGGGTACTGTTCTATGAATTGCTTTGTTAAAACCCGGAAAAAATCCTTGCCAACAAGTTGCTCTGTGACAGGATATGCGCTTGCAAGCGTGTCATGCAGATTGCCACGATAATTGTTGTGATAAACAGCCATCGCAGTTGCAACGCGGTATTTCGGACATACAGCATGGGCTTGCGGCGACAGATCCAGTCCCAATACGATGGCACGGGCAAAATCGGCCTGGTCGTTACTCAGCGCAGGCATAACATATCTCCAACCGTTGCTGTGCTTTTGCAGCCTCACCCATTAGAACCGGCAAAGGCGGAATGTCACTATCCCATTCGATCAGCGTGGGGCGTGGCCCAATGTGTTGCAGGGCAAATTCATACATTTCCCATACCTCCGGACAGACCGGGTGGTCATGAGTATCTACCAGGCAGCCGTCCCTTACGCTGTAACCAGCTAAGTGATACTCCTTTACTGCTTCAGCAGGGATGGCCTTGATGAAAGCCTTGGCATCCACGCCAAGGTTACAGGCATTCACATACAGGTTTTCAACATCAAACAAGATACCGCAGCCGGTGCGCTGGGTTAATTCGGCCAGGAATGCGCCCTCAGTCATTTCACTGTGAGCGAACGATAAATAGCTGGAGAGATTTTCCACCAGCAACTGGCGCCCCAGTTCTTCCTGGACTTGCTCTATACGGGTCGCCACATGAGACAGGGCCTCTTGCGTATAAGGAAACGGCAACAGGTCGTTGATGACCATCCCTGCCGCAGAATTCCAGCTCAAATGTTCCGATATGGCGGCGGGTTTCACCGCATCGCATAGGCGATGCAAAGCGGATAAATGCGCCTTATCGAGTGGGGTGGTAGAAGCCAGACCCATCCCCACGCCATGCAGGCTAACGGGATAATGTTCACGCACCCTGAGCAAGGTGCTTAGAGGCGCACCGCCACCGAAAAAATTCTCGCTGTGCACTTCCACCCAACCGAGCCTGGGCAGGCGATCTAATACCTGACGATAATGAGGGGCCCGCAACCCAATTCCGCCGGTACATGGCAAGGCATGTGTCACGGGCCTGGCCATTACATTGATTTCAGGGTGCCACCAGCGATTTTCTCGCAAGTTCCTTTGGGCACGGCAACGAAATCCATTGGATCATTGTTTTTGGTGGACTGTCCGGCACAGGAATGCGCGCTCTTGTTGCTAGAGCAATCATTCTTGCCAGCCTTGGCTACGCCAAAGCATTTTTCCATGTCCATCTTCTTGTCATCGGCCATGGCATTGCCACTGACCAGGCCCAGCATCAACAAGCTTCCAATAGCGGCAGTAATAATGCGACGATTATCCATAATGAACTCCTTAGGTTGGTTTAATTGAGCGGAGAAATTTGTCCCCGATTATCAGTCGTGAAGACTCACGACTCCTTACAACAAAAACTCATTTATTTGAGCCACATGACAGCAGAGCCCACTGCTATGATGACCAGTACACCCAGCATCATTTTTTCATGAATGCACATTCCACCCTTTTGCTTGCAGCCATCCATTGAACACATTAAAGACATTTCAGTCTCCCAAGTTGATTTACCAGTTAGAGATACTCCCATCAATTCAAAGAAGCATTTTCTGCCTCCTTGACCGTTAGTCGCACCGACCCGGGAATCCTTACAGAGTTTTCAAAAATTGTTATGCTTCTTCCATGGAAAAGGAATTGATCTCATTTCGCAGTGACATGCTGAAATTTGCATGGTTACAATTGCGTGACGAAGCCTCGGCTGAGGATGCAGTGCAGGAGGCCATAACAGCGGCCCTGACTGGAAAGAAGAAATACGATAATCGTGCCCAGCTGAAAACCTGGGTTTTCGCTATCCTAAAGAATAAGATTGTTGACATCATTCGTGAGCGTGCCCGCTATCCAAATGCTGGGACTGCCATAGATGAAATCCAGGAAGACGCCTACGACGACCTTTTCGACGAGAGTGGCCATTGGCAGGACCATGCCCGTCCTTCGACTTGGGGTAATCCGGAGAGTAGTTACTCCAGCCAGCAGTTTTGGCAAATATTTGAAATCTGCCTGACCCGCCTGCCAGACAATACTGCACGGGTTTTTATGATGCGCGAGATGCTGGGTTTTGAAACGGAAGAAATTTGTAAGGAATTGGCAATCAGTCCGACTAATTGTTGGGTAGTACTGCACCGGGCGCGCATGGCCCTGCGACTTTGCCTGAACGATAAATGGTTTAATGCGGAGAACCGAGATGTTGAATTGTAAGCAGGCAACTGCTTTAATGTCGCTGGGAATGGACAAAAAGCTTGGTGTATTGCAGAAAACTAGCCTGCGTCTTCACCTGATGATGTGTGAGGGCTGTCGCAACTTCAACAAACAGATGCAATTATTGCGAGAAGGCTTACGGAAATTCCCGCAGCAAGATAGTTAAGCGCCCAAGAAAAACACTAAACTACGAAACACCCGCCGAACGATATCGCCAATCTGTTGCGTCGATCTGTTGAATCCGCAGTCGTTACTTGCCCAATCGCACAGAACTATCCCTCCTTGTAATTGGATTCATTTTCAGTTGACCGTACCAAGCAATATGGCTTGTGCTCTGGATCATTCCGACAGTTGTCCAGCACCAAGCCCACGTCGCTCTCTCCAATCTGTGCGAGCCAGATTCTGACCACACCTTCTTCCTCGGGCGTCAGTGGAATGAGAGGGGCATTTTCCTGGAAATCTCTGTTTGGGGCACTGCCATTACTGCCAATAGAACCCCCCGAAATTCCAGATTTGCTCAGTTGAGGTACTGCCAATACTGCCGTTGGGCTTCTTTCGGCAGTAACGGCAGTACGGTTTCCGACATCAGGCAGAATTTTTTGGGTTAGAGGCAACCCGTTATCCTTTTTGTGTGCCAATTCCCGTCTGGCCCGCTCAAGCCAGTTCGTCATGACTGCCATCTGATATTCCTGCCTTCACGGCCTTCGGATTGATGGAATAGCGTTGGGTCCGCCGCCCCGTGCCCGGCCCGGCACCGCCTACGGGTTCTGATCGGAGCCACCCCTCATCTTCCAGCCAATCAAGCGCTGCTTGCACAGCTTCCTCGGTGGTAAGGCTACGCCACTGGTTGCGCCGCACATCCCGCGCAGTGAATCCATCTTGTAATTTGCCCAGCCGCACCTTGTCTGCCAGGGCTTGCGCTGCGCGCAGGCCATCGTCGGTCAGCAGGCCATAACAGCGCCGGGCGTGTGCTTCCAGGTACTCGCACCAGGCCCCCGCCCGCAAGGCGGATTCTGCCGTCACCGGTGTGCGTCGCCCGGTGGCGGCGCAATCCACCAAGTGCAGGATTAGGGCCAGCGCCGGAAATAGCTTGTCGAACTTCGCCAAGTGCTGCGCGATGATCGGGTTCTCCTCAACCGGTAGTTTGGAGCGGTGCAGATCACCAGACCACTCGATGAAGATTTCCTGGGCTGCTTCATCAAAACGGAAGTAGGGGAATTTGGCAAAATCATCCGCAGGGCTGGCACCCCAGGACTCCGGATTGAATTCAGCCAAGGCCTCGAACACAGCAAAGGCATTGTCACGAGCTTCCTTGTTTGGAATGCGGTCACGCCATTCCCAATGCCGGTGGTCGGGATAGACCAGCAGCTGGAAGCGTTGCAGCATCCCGTCATTCGCGAGCGCATTAGCAGCCTGCTCCAGGTAGCCCACCAGCTTATCGGGCTGAATGCCCCCAAAGATGGACACGCACAGGTTGGGAATGAAGATGGAGCCGCGACCAATCCGGTCGGTATCGAAACTGGCGTTGCCGTTCCAGGCCTCCAGATAGAATGCGCGCTCGCCCTCACGCCCTTCCCGGTCCCAGGTAGCAACCAGGCCCACCAGTTCATCTCGAATGACCAGCAACCCGTAGGGGTTATCACGCAGCAATTCACCCAGTTTTTCTACAGTGGTGTCATTGGACTTGTAGCGTTGCAGGACGGGCATCTCCGGTTTTTTCTGCTGGTGGTCCAGAAATTCATGGGCGATGCTCTCGAGGTTGCCCTTTTTGGCATCTTTCGCCGCCGCTTTGATACGCCCCTGGAGCGCTTCCTTCTGCGCTTCGTACACAACCCATTCTGAGTTGAAGCTGGCCATGGCCTGCTGGTAGGTTTCCATCGCCTCTGCCACCAACCGGTCGAAGGGCCGCAATGCCGCACTGATGGCGGGGGATTTCTTGGCTGACGGTAGCCCCACGATCCCGCCCCATAGGTTGGGCACGATGAGCCAGGCATCCCGCGCTTTGGGCTTGATGGCACAGCGTGCACCAATGAGCGATCCCAGGGATACCAGCGCCCCTGCTGCAATGTAATCTGGCGAGCAGGGCATCCGATCCGCTTCGTCCATGATCCAGTTGCGTAACACTTCAGGAAGCAGGGCTTCGGGATCAAACGCTGGCACGGGCTGGAGCACGCCCTGGATGGACTTGGGGTCTGGCCAGACCGGGTCCGCGCGGTTCAAGGCCTGCTCCGCCACATCATCCAGAAATGACTGTCCGCGGGTGACGGCATCATCCATGATTGAGCCCACCCGCATCCAGTGCTGCCTGAATCCGGCTCACCGCCAGCGTGAGCCGTTCGCGGTCGATGATACTGAACGCCTTCCCCTCCAGCAGGGAAGAACCCGCCACGGCCACCACCAGCGCTTCGAAGGCAATGGCGCGCAGGATGTCTGCCGCCGGAAAAGGTCGCCCCATCCGTTTCGCATGGCCCAGGTCCCGAATGGACAGGGATGGCCCTCGGCCATCATGAGCGGGACACCGTGCCAACCGGGGCCGGGGTTCGCCCGTAAAGCGCTCAGCAGCGCGCCATTCGGTCACATCGAAGTGCTTGGGTTTGTCGCCGTTGACGCTAACCGATGCCCG
>JAGWPH010000244.1 GCA_028870615.1 Betaproteobacteria bacterium | reverse complement strand
GCCAGAATGGTTTCCAAAGCTTCCTCGCCCACTTTGCGCGCAATCGCATCCATACCCTTGCCATATAGCGCCGCCACATAAGAACTGTCCGGATCGGCCCCCTTTCGGCTTTCCAGCATGGCACTCAGGCGTTCGAGAATTTCGTGATTACTCTCCACTTTGGTCCTCAATGCGTATAAATTTTAGTTGGATCTTTCAAAACAGGATCGGTTTCCACCCAGACGCCTTGATCCAGCCGCCTGAAAAAACAACGAGCCCGTCCAGTATGACAGGCGATCCCGCCAACCTGTTCCACCTTGAGCAATACCACGTCGGCATCGCAGTCCAGGCGAACTTCACGAACTTTCTGCCGGTGCCCGGATTCTTCGCCCTTATGCCAAAGCTTACCGCGGGAGCGCGACCAGTACACTGCTTCCCCGGACGCCACGGTCTGTTCAAGTGCCTCGCGATTCATCCAGGCCACCATCAGGACGTCGCCGCTCCTGGCGTCCTGGGCGATTGCCGGAACCAGCCCCTGATCGTCCCACTGTACGGTTTCCAGCCAAGTAGTCACAAGCGTACCTCTATCCCCTGAGCAGCCAGAAAATCCTTGGCCTGGCGCACTGTGTATTCGCCATAGTGAAAAATGCTGGCGGCCAGGACAGCGTCAGCGCCACCCCGGAGGATCCCATCACAAAAATGTTGCAGATTTCCAACGCCGCCACTGGCGATTACAGGAACACCCACCGCATCCACAACCGCACGGGTCAAATCAAGGTCAAAACCTTCTTTTGTGCCATCACGATCCATGCTGGTCAATAAAATCTCTCCTGCGCCAAGACGAGTAGATTCTACAGCCCAGGCCACAGCGTCCAAACCCGTGGGGTTTCGTCCCCCATGCGTGAAAACGCCCCAACCTGAGGCAGTATCCGCGCGTTTGGCGTCGATAGCCACGACAATACATTGTGACCCAAATCGGTCGGCGGCATCTACAACCAGTCTGGGATTCAGGATGGCCGAGGTATTGATGCTGACCTTGTCTGCGCCAGCGTTCAATAATCTGCGCACATCCTCGACCTCACGCACGCCGCCGCCTACGGTGAGCGGAATGAAAACTTGAGCAGATACCGACTCGATAATAGGAATGATCAAATCACGTCCGTCTGAACTGGCAGTAATATCGAGAAAGGTTATCTCGTCTGCGCCCTGCTCATCATAACGGCGAGCCACTTCCACCGGATCTCCGGCATCCCTCAGGCCAACAAAATTAATTCCTTTGACAACACGTCCCGCGTTGACATCCAGGCACGGGATAATGCGTTTGGCCAACCCCATGAATCAATTCTCACCTGTCATAGTGTGGGACAAGCTCATTGCAAGCTGATTGGCCTGCGCAAAATCAAGCGTTCCTTCGTAGATCGCTCGTCCAGTAATCGCACCCATGATGCCCTCAAATTCGACTTCACAGAGCGCCCGAACATCCTCCAACCCGGTGATACCCCCGCTGGCAATGACTGGGATCGTCAGCGATCGCGCCAAAGCAACCGTGGCCGGAATATTGACTCCACTGAGCATGCCATCCCGACCAATATCGGTATAGATAACCGCCTCGACGCCGTAATCCTGAAAGCGCCGGGCCAAGTCCACTACCTCATGCCCCGTCAGTTTGGACCACCCATCCACAGCCACCCTTCCCTCGCGTGCATCAAGACCTACCATGATGTGGCCGGGAAAAGCATCGCAGGCCTCGTGGAGAAACCCGGGGTTTTTGACTGCAGCAGTGCCTATAATAACTTCTGATACACCACTGTCCAGATAGCGCTCGATGATATCAAGGGTGCGTATCCCTCCACCCAATTGCACCGGAATTTCTCCGTTCACCTCGTCCACGATTTCACGCATGGCCCGTTCATTAACCGGCTTTCCTGCAAAAGCACCGTTGAGATCCACCAGATGCAACCGCTGTGCCCCCAGTTCAAGCCAGTGTCGAGCCATCTGCGCCGGCTCATCAGAAAACACGGTTGCTTCTTCCATCAAGCCCTGGCGCAACCGAACGCAGCGGCCATCCTTGAGATCAATAGCGGGGATCAAAATCATGAGAATACTCAGGGCTTCCAGTGAACAAAGTTACCAAGCAATGTAAGTCCGAACAACGCGCTCTTTTCGGGGTGAAACTGAACAGCAAAGATATTGCCTCGTGCCACTGCACAGGTAAAATCGTAGCCATAGCAGGCGCTTGCTGCGCCAACGGCAGAATCGTGTTCCTGCACATAATAACTGTGTACAAAGTAAAAGCGCGCCCCATCCGGGATTCCTGACCACAACGGGTGCTTTCCAGATTGCCAGACTTCGTTCCAGCCCATGTGCGGCACCTTAAGCCGTTGCCCTGCGGCAGAAAACATCCTGTCTTCCGGAAAACGGCGCACCTGTCCTGACAGAATCCCCAACCCCGGTGTAGGACCCTCCTCGGATGAATCAAACAGCATCTGCAATCCGATACACAGGCCCAGAAACGGTTTGGAAGCGGCAGCTTCAAAAATGGCCTGACGCAGATGACGTTTATCCAGCTCACGCATGCAGTCCGGCATGGCCCCTTGTCCGGGGAAAACAACCCGTTCTGCGGCCCTAACCCGCTCAGGGTCGCTGGTTATTTCCACCGTAGCCTGGGGGGCCACATGCTCCAGCGCCTTGGCCACGGAATGCAGGTTGCCCATTCCGTAGTCAATTACCGCAATATGGGTCACGACCGGTACCTAACGCTCAAAGCGAACCTTTGGTAGAAGGCATCAAGCCTGCAATTCTGGGGTCCAATTCAACAGCCACACGCAAAGCACGGCCAAATGCCTTGAACACTGTTTCAGCCTGATGGTGGGCGTTGCGACCCTTGAGGTTATCAATATGCAGCGTCAGATGAGCATGATTGACGAACCCTTGAAAAAATTCGTGGAATAGATCGACATCAAACTCGCCGATACGCGACCTGCTGAAAGGAACATCAAAGAACAGTCCAGGACGTCCTGACAGGTCGATTGTCACCCGGGACAACGCCTCGTCCAGGGGAATCACGGCATGCCCGTAACGACGCACACCCTTTTTATCGCCGAGGGCCTGGGCAAACGCCTGCCCTAGCGTGATGCCAATATCTTCCACACTGTGATGCGCATCAATATGCAGGTCGCCCTTGCAATGTATCGTGAGATCAATCAGTCCGTGTCGGGCCACCTGATCCAGCAT
>JAGWPH010000243.1 GCA_028870615.1 Betaproteobacteria bacterium | reverse complement strand
TGTTTCGGTAAAACACGGCGCTCAGTACCTGAATCTGCTGGTTGGCCTCCAGCACCAATGGATAGGGCAAATGCATGCGCCATGCCTTCAGCGTGCGTTGAATATCGCACCGCAGATTGGAAAAAGGACGCTTGAAGCCCATATCTGAAATAATTCTGCCAATGGTTGTGCGCAGCCCATCCTGGAGAGGGTAATAACAGCGGTACGAGGGCGGATCAGAATCGATATGTTCTGTGGACACCCCTGGACGCACAAAAATAAATGCATTGTGATAATACGATCGGTGCAGAATCTGACAACAGACAGAGTTGAAAAAACTCTCGGCCAACTCGGGCTGCTTGTGCTCCGTGAGAAGCACAATGTATTCCAGCTTGATTTGCTGCCAGACCTCGTCATCCAACGAATCCGCAGAAAATTCCGTAATGAGCCGCCTGACTGCTTCGCTGACCCGTAAATCATAGAATTTGATGCGCTCGGTGGTGACCTGCTGGAGAGCAACCCAGTCCGCTTGATCAAATAAATCCGAAGCTTTGCGGCTGGCTTCACGAAACAGCCGATAGTGTCTGTCAAACCCTTCCAGCAGGGCCCCCGCCACAATCTGCGCCACGCTGGGAGGTCGGTGGGTAGGGATCGCCGGAATTCCAATCATCGCATTTGGCATGGTAGGCTATCGCTCACCTGAATTCTGAGTCATGATTCTAGCATCACCTCGAACCCAATCATCCGATGCATCCCACCCGTATTCTCTTGTTGCTCTGCGTGGCAGAAGCTTTTAGCATGGCCGGATTCTCGACGGTGCCTGCACTATTGCCCACGCTCCAGACAACATGGCAACTGTCAGCGAGAGAAGCGGGTGCGTTGGGTGGCAGCTATTTCGCCGGTTACATTTTAGCCATCTCCTGGCTGTCGAGCCTGACAGACCGGATCGATGCCCGAAAGGTTTTCATGCTGGGCGCCCTGATCAGTGGCGCCGGCAGCTTGGGGTTTTCGATCCTGGCCCAAGGGCTCTGGTCAGCCTGTCTGTTTCAGGCAGTGATCGGTGCCGGCCTTGCAGGAACCTACATGCCCGGGTTGCGTGCCCTGATGGACCGTATCGAGCCCGTTCTACAGCCACGTTTCATTGCGTTCTACACTTCGACATTCGGGATCGGCGCCAGCCTTTCCTATGCCATTGCGGGTTGGGTTGCAACCCAATGGGGCTGGCCTACCGCATTCTGGATTGCTGGGTTGCAACAGCTTCTGGCAGGAGCGCTGGTTTGGAAACTGCTCGATGAAAAACATCCACCAATTCGGCCGCCACGTTCATTGCTGCGCAGTCAGTGGCAAGCGCTTAAAGACCACAAGATCAGACATTTCATCCTGGGATATGCAGCACACTGCTGGGAACTCTTTGGGTTTCGTGCCTGGATCGTGGCACTGCTGGCCTATTCTGAAACTCAGGGCACCCTGCCCCTGAGTGCCCCCACCCTTGCCGCACTGGTCAATCTGGTCGGTATTCCAGCCAGTATTCTGGGCAACGAGGTGGCCACACGCGGAAACCGTCAGCGTTATGTCATCCGGGTGATGCTGTTGTCCGGCACCTTGGCTTGGGCAACAGGCATTGCGGCCCCTTACCCCTGGTTACTCATCCTGATTCTGCCCTTCTACTTCGGTGCAGTCATGGCAGATTCTGCAGCCCTCACCGCAGGGCTTGTGGCCAGTACAACCGCTCATGAACGCGGTGCCGCCATGGCAGTTTATTCCCTGGGGGGATTTGGTGCCGGCCTGATTGCTCCCTTATGCATCGGTGTCGTGCTTGATCTCTGTGGGGGGCAGAGTCACGCGCTGGCTTGGCTGCTCGCGTGTGGTTGCATGGGGGTGTGGGGCTTATTCCATGCAGCCGACACATGGCATCGGCGTGGCTCAGCGCAGGAGTAGCAACTGGGGCATTCCATCTGCTTCGGACCACAGCATGGCATTTTGTCCATACTTGTTGCCCAGCATAATGGCTTTTTCACGCGATATCCCCAATACGAGCAAACAAGGTTCTCCCGCACATTCCCCGCCCGGGTCCTCTCCCACCCCTTCCAGATACTGTAAGCCCATCTGCTGGACATCCTGGGTCAAGCACGCCTGGGCCCGGGCATTTTCCCCATCGGTATGTGGCTCGCTGCGAGGGTTGTAGGCGCTGACAAAGCAAGAGGAAGAAACCCCTGTTCGCTGCAGCAGATTGCGTAAAGGTTTGCATGGTTGTCCAATGTGCATCACGAAAGCCGCACTTCCCTCTCCCAGTACTCGATAGTCGCTGTTCTGGTAAATGGACAACAGATCCGGATCAATAGCGCTGGACACGGTGTTAATTGTGCATCATGAGATTGGAAAGCGTCTATTTCGTATGGCCCTGATATTCCTCGACCAAGCGATGAAGTTTGTCGAATTGAATAGGCTTTGAAAGATGCCCGTTCATGCCCGATTTCTTGGCCCGCGCTCGATCCTCTTCAAAGGCATGTCCTGTGACTGCGATAATCGGTGCGTATTGATTGGGTCCCGGAAGCGATCTGATCCGCACAGTACAACCGTATCCATCCAGAACCGGCATACTGACGTCCAGCAAAATCAGGTCATACTCCTTAGCCAGTGTGCGATCAAGTACCTCTGCACCATCGATTGCTTCATGAACTTCATGCCCATCGCGCTCCAAAATCTTACGCAACAAGGCACGATTGATGGGTTCATCATCGGCCACCAAGATACGCAGCGCGCGCGCAGTTTCCTGGTGCGGCACAGTGGTCAGGCAGTGTATTGACCCGGCATGCTGAAAGGGCAAAGTCACCGTCACCCGGGTGCCCCTGCCTTGCTCTGACTCTAAACTCATCCGACCCTGGAGTGCCTCAACCAATCCTTTCACTATGACCAGACCCAATCCTGTGCCGGAGCGGCGGCGAAAAGGATCGGATTCCAGTTGAGTGAACCGCTTGAACAAGCTTGACTGCTTTTCCGGAGGAATGCCGACCCCTGTGTCTTCAATCTGGAAGGTAATCCATTCCAGTCCGTTTTCCGGTGCTGCCTGGCGCATCACTTTGATCCTGATTTGTCCGCGTTCAGTATATTTCACGGCATTGGAAAGCAGATTTTGAAGAATTTGCCGGAGTCGATCGGGATCTCCCAGCAATTGCAACGGGCCTGCTATGGCGTAATCAACCTCCAATGTCAGTCCATTTTGGCCCGCCAGCAATGTGTACGGGTTGATGCATTGCGCAACGGACTCACCAAGGTTAAATGGCACGGCGTTGAGCTTGATTTCTCCCGACTCAATACTGGAAAAATCAAGGATGTCGCTCAGGATCCTATCAAGCAATTCTGCAGATTCGCGTAACCAACGCGCATGGTGCTGATTTTCGCCGGTGGGGAGGTTTTGTTCGAGCAGTGTCGAAAACCCAAGAATCCCATTAAGGGGGGTTCGTATCTCATGACTCATATTAGCCAGAAATCTTGACTTGGCCTCAGCCGCGTGACGCGCTTGAACAAGCAACAACTGGCTCTGCGCCAGGCTCTCTTCGACGTATTTACGTCCGGAAATACCCCCTTTTCGGCGCGTTTGCAAGAGTGTCATGGCCAGTACCACGAAAACAATCAGCAGTAGTGTCAGGTTCATATGGCTAGGGAGCTGGTGGGTTGAGCAGGTTTTCCAGTGCCCCATGGGAATCCACCATGATGTCTCGAAGCAAGGGAACGTCCTCATCGCTGGCAGTCCCTTGACGACAACGGGCTTCTATTTGTGCCGCAATGGAGGCCAGGCGCGCCAGCCCCAACGTACCTAACGATCCCTTGATCCAATGTACGAGTTTTCGGAGATCTTTTTGCTCGAGCGGCTCCCCCAACCTTGAAGCCGTATCCGAGAGCCGTATAACGGTCTGACCCAGCAAATCACGATATTCTGCAAAGCCCAAGAGCTCCGACAGGTGGGACAGCACTTGCTGATCAATGAGCGGTACGTTGCTGTAAGACATAGTTGCAGGGGTTATAAACTGACGCTAGTCTACCCCATTTGGATTTTGAGCGGCTCCGACGTGACCATACATGTTGTTCTGCTGGAAGATGACGTACTGATAGCAAAACTGCTCCAGGAGACCCTGGTCAGCGAAGGCCTCCTGGTTTCACATTGCAAAACCCTGGAGCACGCCCATCGCCTACTGAATCAGGGCCCGGTCGAACTGTTGCTCGTCGACAGGATACTGGGGACCGAAGACGGCCTGGATCTGGTTCGATATGCCCGCATTCGCTACCCTGCCATCGGAATCATCGTATTGAGTGGCAAAGGCCTCTCCCTTGACCGGATAGTTGGGCTGGAATCGGGCGCGGACGATTATTTGTCCAAACCTTTGGATCTGCGGGAAGTCGTCATCCGCGCGCGCCGTTTGGCTGCACGGGCTCATGCAATGATGCCCCTGCGTACCGATGAACTTCTGATATTTCAGAACTTTTCTCTGGATCCGCTGGCCAGGACGCTAAACCACCCGGAATATGGCAATGTTCCCCTCACCGGAAAGGAATTCGATGTGCTGTATTGTCTGGCTAGATCAGGGAACAAACCGCTCAGCAGAAAATCACTACTGCGCACGATTTATGGACGCGACCCCTGCACAACCGATCGCACCATCGATACCCTGGTTTCCAATATTCGCCGCAAGCTGCGCGCTGTTTCCGCTACCGACCCGGTACGGACCATCCGCGGCAATGGTTATGCTTTTGGGGTTGTAGTCATACCTCAGCAACGCTCTCAAGAAATCGCTCCCGGGGCTTGAAATTCTATTGCATTTAAAGGATGCTGTCGGGGTGCTCGGTGGGGATTCTCTGGTGGGAGCCAGATGATCCAAGCCGGGAGCAGAATCACCTAACTACTATAAAGAGGAGATACCATGGTCAGGCCTCGCATTGTCACAACACTCCTTGCGGTACTCGTATTACTCTCCACCTCTTCAGCTTGGGCATTGAAATCAGGAGACGACTTCGTCGCCGTCGGAGCAGCCTATATCAGCCCCAATGTCAGCGCCGATTCCTTGTCCTACGCTGGCGACATCTATCGTCCAGGACACAACCCCTTGCCCGGACCGCTGGCAATTCAGTCAGCATCGGCTTCCGGCACCTCCACCGCCGCAATTATTCTGGGGCATATGTTCACGGACAATCTGGCTCTAGTACTGGATATTGGCTTTCCTCCGAAAACCAACCTGTCCATGAGCCAGGCGAAACTGACCGGTGGGGCGGTAACGGAATTGGGTTCGGTCAAACTGTGGAGCCCCATGCTGGTAGGCCGGTATTACTTTCTGGATGCCGCTTCGGCTTTCCGCCCTTATCTAGGAGCGGGCGTGACTTATACCAGCTTTAAAAGCCTGTCTTTAAACAGCGCCGGGCAAGGACTAGCACCCAATGGAGCCAGCATTGATTCAGCCTGGGGATGGGTTGCCAGCGCAGGGTTCAACTACGACATCAAGGAAACCAATTATTTCCTGACCGGCTCGTTGACCTATGTGGATACAAAATCCACTTTGCGCATCAGTAATCTTGTCGATCCTGCGCCCCTTGGCCCTTCTTCCACCACCAATCTCAAGTTTGGCAACACCATCGGATTTGTTGGAGTGGGTTACCGCTTCTAACCCGTTGTACCCATTCCTGCCGGTCCCAGGGGGTCGGCAGGAGTTCAGCGTTCAGTCGCGTCCTGCTTGACCATGACGATCCCCCCCTTCCCCGCGAAATCCTCCCCTCTCGCCTTCACGACCCCGCCCTTCCCCTTGGTAAGGTCCACGCCAACCTTCGCCAGGATGATTGTAGAATGGGACGTAGACCCGATTGTACCAACCGTCCTGAACAAAGTAGACCGGGCGACCGCAGGCATTGAATTCGTGACAGTGCCAGCGCCAGTGCCGTGCATAACCGGGGGGCACACGCAGATAAATGGGTGGAGGCGGCATAATGCCGTAGGGTACGGGCTGCATAATGACGGGCTGGGGATATATGAGTTGTGGTGCCGGAGCGTTGCCCAGTTCAAGGGCTCCGTAGAATCCAGGCTGGCCCACACCGACCGAAACCCCTACATCCGCCGGAAATGCCGGCAGAGCCAGAAGGACTAATAGCGCCAGAGCAGACAATTGTTTCATAAATGTTTTCCTGTAATAAATAGTCACCCAACGCCCCAACAAGTTCGGTCGTTGACCCCGTACACTCGACCGTTTATGGTACGAGTATTGATGATTCCAGTAAAAAAACACGGAGGGACCTATGGGAGCTGAGCCCTTGCTTGCAGCGATGGACGAAGAAGGCTATCTGATTGAACCCAATGAATGGACGGAAGAAATAGCGCTGGAACTGGCACGCCACGAGCAGATTGAACTGACGGACATGCATTGGGGTGCCATTCGCTTCATGCGTGATTACTACGCCGAACATCAGGTTACTCCAGACGCTCGTTTTGTAATCCGATTTCTGGGTGCGGAACACGGCGCCGAGCGAAACACCTTGTTCCAACTATTTCCCTACGGTTACGTCAAACAAGCCTGCAAGATCGCGGGTATGAAACGCCCCAGGGCATGGAGCACCGGCTGATGCAGTTTCGCACTTCCATCCGGATATTGAGTTTTCTGACGCTGATTCTAGCTCAACCCATGGGGGCTTGGGCGGTTTTAGGCGGAAACGCCGCCACCATAGGGCAGGATGGCCAGCCTGTGGCATCCAACGGACACCAGCTTGCACAGCACAGCAATGGCGTACAACAACAGTCCGTTCTGACTGCGCAGAATGTTACCGTGACCGAATACGCAGCGAGCGGCGTGGTGTTCGCCATTAGCTGGTCCGGCCCGGTGATTCCTGACTTATCGCGTTTGTTGGGCACTTATTTTCCCCAATATGCTGCCAAGGTTCAAACCAGACCGATCACTGCCCGCAACACTCCAATCACGGTCCAGACTTCGACACTCGTCGTCCATGCAAGCGGCCATATGCGGGCTTATTCGGGTTCGGCCTATGCGCCTGCTCTTGTCCCCCCAAGTATCAATCTGATTACCTTGGGAGTTGATCCTTGATACCCATCGTTTCGAGCAGGACTTGGCACATTTTGATGTTCGCCCTGCTCCTGGCCAGTTGTGGTGGAGGGGGGGGAGGCAGCAGCCCTGCCAATTCCAGTATGCCTTCGCCTTCAGTGACCCCCAATCAGGTTGCAGTCACAGTGGCGCAAGACCCCGCTATCGCTTTATTTCCGACAGCCAACTTACCCTATGTCAGCGTCACGCTCTGTGACAATGCCGGTCTCTGTCAGACTATTGATCACATCGTATTGGATACCGGCTCCTATGGTTTGCGGGTTCTATCCAGTGCCATCACGAACCTCAACCTCCCAGCCACAACAAGCGCTGGTGTGGGCACCTTGGGAGAATGCGCCACATTTCTGGGTGGATTCATGTGGGGTGGTATTCACAACGCGACGATCAAGATTGCCGGCGAAACTGCCAGTAACGTACTCATCGAGTTGCTGGGAGACCCTGGCCTTCCTGGTGCCCCACTCGCCTGCCAGGGTATTGGTGGAACCGATATTGGCAATCTGCTGGGAATCGGTGGCAATGGAATACTGGGCGTGGGGCAATTCGTGGAAGATCAGGGCAGCTACTATACCTGTATCGGGGGGCCCACCGGAACTTGCATCAGTACGATGATCCCCCCACCCAACGAGGTAAGCAACCCGGTGGCATTTTTTTCAACCGATAACAATGGGATCATTTTACAGATGCCTGCCATTTCCAACACAGGGCAAGTCAGTGCCACCGGAACGCTCACATTCGGCATTGACACTCAGAGCAACAATTCCGTGGCGGGGTATCAAATTCTTCCGGCCGACTCTCTAGGAAACTTTACAGCCACCATTGCGGGACAGATTTATCCACAATCCTTCATAGACAGTGGTTCGGATTTTAACTTCATTACGCTATCGGGGTACAACACAAATGGAAAAGGAGATTACGCGCCCTCGGCCTACACCCTACTCAGGGGCACCCTGACCCCCAACAGCGGCTTGTCTGGCACGCCTGTTCCCATCCAATTTGGAATGATTGACACTAATACGTTGAATTTCTTTTCATTCACCGCATTCAAT
>JAGWPH010000242.1 GCA_028870615.1 Betaproteobacteria bacterium | reverse complement strand
GTTGGTTGTGCTGATGCAAACTTTGCTCTGGCTGATTTTTACCGACGATTTTCCCGCTATCCTGTTCCGCGATACACGGCTGACTGCGGCATTGGTGCTGGGCAGTTCAGTGTTATCACCGTCGGCCACATTCGTTCCCAGTATCATGCTGACGGCCACGCTTATCCATTTCGCAATTTCGATTGTTTATACCGCGTTTGTGGCGGCACTTACCGCTCGACTTGATGCCACCAGGGCACTCCTGGCAGGCCTTGGTTTTGGCATCGTACTTTACCTGCTCAATCTATACGGCTTTACGGCAATTTTTCCGTGGTTCGTACAGGCGCGAGGCTGGATTACTTTGATTACCCATGGGTTGTTCGGAGTAACGGCCGTTTTGGTTTGCCGATGGCTGTATATCAGTAATGTGCGATCTGGACCAGACGGGCATTGAGCATGTGCGCCAGCGCTTCGCCCCCCTGCTGCATGACGGCGTTATGATTCCACCTGATGAATGGGCGTGCAACCAGCGCCAGCAGGTTCATCCAGACCGGTGTGGTGCGTACCCGCCATTCATACCGCACGACAGTCACTGTTCCATCAGCGGTGAATGACCAACGCCCCTTGCCTTCGACATCACCGCTGGCGATGCCATCGATGGCAGCCAGCGGATCGATATGACTAACGCAAATGTCAAAAGTGAGGCGGTACGGCAAGCGGCCTCTCCAGGAGTATCGCCGCACGTTGCCGATACCTTGGGCATCGCCCGGAGCGAGTTCCTCGACTCTCTCCACATTGCGCCACCACTGTGGCCAGATCAGGGACTGGTAAATGGCCTCGCAAACCGCTTCGATTGGCGCTTCGATGCGCCATATGGTGAGAAAACGATATTCCATATACTTGATTCAGGAATCACGCTAAAGCGATCTGGGTGCGCGAAGGCGTTCCGCCACCATCTCGGCCAGGCCGGGATTTCGATGGGCGTCGTTATCGGTACGTAATCCTTCAACAACGCCAGTTCGATCAGGGTCAGGCCGGTTCTGGCTCATTTTCCACTTACCTTCAATGCGCTTTATCGGAATTTCGAAACCAACGATTGCGTTCATTTGTGTCTCGATGAAGCTGCTTGGGGCATCGCCTACCTTCCATGGCTGGGTGCGCCTGTGTTCCTGAGAATTGGTGAGGTCCTCGAGTAACCGGCGCAACCAGGCCACATCCTCGACGATTTGTGGTTTACCCCAAGCGTGAACGGTAGCGTAGTTCCATGTGGGTACGACTTTGTGAGTCGTTTTTTTGCTTGGATACCATGATGGGGTAATGTAACCCTGCTCACCCTGAAACACTACAAGGCACTCGGATACGCGTCCTAACTCATGCCAATGCGAATTCGCCCTTGCCACATGGGCGCGAAGCGTGCCGCTTGTCCCTTCATCGGCATAGACCAAAAACGGAACCGACGAAGCCATGAGTCCGCCTGCTCCCCCGGTAATTATTATCCCCAGAGGATGCAGCCGTATCAAGTCATGCATGACTTCGATCCGGCTTTCGTGGAAGGAGGGAGGAATGTACATGGGGAAACCTCTATATTGGTATAGTCGAAATGTTTGGCGCCATTATCGGGTTAGAGGGGAAAATGATCCATGAATCTGCAACAGTTTATAGGGTTTGAAAGACGCCATGGGTGAAATCCCAAAAGTTGCAACAATTTTTAGACAGCGCTTGCCGCTGGTAGCTTTGTCCATTGTGATCGCACTGTTAAGCGAAATGGTGTTCAGCGCGGAACAGAAGGCTGTTGTTGTCGTATCGCAGGTCGGAGAAACCATCACTGTTGATGCGATGATGAAAGTCCAGGTTCCGGTAAGTACCGCTTGGGACGTCATGACCGACTTTGACCATATGACCTCGATTCTAGGAAATTTGACATCGAGCAAAGTGATTTCGCGCAACGGGGACATCTTTATCATTCGGCAGAAAGGATCTGCAAGATATGGTTTTTTATCTTTCCCCTTTGAGTCGGAGAGAGAAATACGGCTGGAACCAATGAAACGGATTTTGGCGAGAAACCTTTCGGGCACTTTGAAGCGAATGGACAGTGAAGTTTATATTTCTTCCGCGGATCAAATCGTACTGATCAATTATCATGCAGAGATCGTGCCCGACTCTTTTCTGGCCCGTATCTTTGGCGCATCCTTTGTGCGGCACGAAGTCGAAGAGCAGTTGCAACGAATGGCTGATGAAATGTTGCGACGTTATGCCCTGAACACCCCGTCAGGCAACTAGCCTGCCCAGGATTGTCAAGGGGCTTGGCATAAACAGTGAGTCAGCACCAGAAAGTTCCTGTGACCATCTGACAGGTCGGACAGCCAACTCAGCGAACCCACGATTTCTCTGGCTGCATCAGGTAACAACCCGGTTGAGTTGAGGTGGCTTTGAAGATACTGATTGCGGATGTGTGTCACGGAGAAACCAAACCATTGTGTCCAGCGTTCCAGTCCAGTGGGTTCTGGGTCAATATAGGCTACGCGAAAATCAGGTCCTAGTTTGGCGCGACTGGCGGCTGACTGAAGGGCGTCGCCGTAACTTCCGAGGCGGTCCACCAAGCCGCGCTCTTTCGCTTGCTGCCCCGTCCACACACGGCCCTGTGCTACAGCATCAATCTTCTGCGGCGTGGTTTTGCGTGCCAGGGCGGTTTTGGCGGTGAAGTCATCATAAATATGGTTGACGCTGCTTTGAATCAGTGCACCAAAACGGGGATCGAGTGGGCGCAAGGGGTTGCGGGTATCGCTTAGCCAGGTTGTAGTGACGCCCCCTGTATGAATGCCGACCTTACCCATCATTTTGTCTGCAGTCGGGAACAGCGCGAATACGCCGATCGAGCCGGTGATCGTAGTCGGGTCGGCGATGACTTCGTCGGAGGACAGGGAAATCCAGTACCCGCCTGAAGCAGCCAGATTGCTCATGGAAATGATGACGGGTTTGCCTGCCGCGCGGGTCAGTTCCAGTTCGCGCCTGATCAGTTCGGAGGCATAAGCGCTGCCCCCGGGCGAATTGACGCGCAGAACCATGGATTTGATTTGATCGTCTTCGCGCGCAGTGCGGATCAGCTTTGCGGTGGAAAGTCCACCCACCGAGCCCGCAGAGGCCTGGCCATCGCTAATTTCGCCTTCAGCAACGATCACGGCCACGGCATCGCCGCTCTTTCTGGGTTTTTGGCGGGCCAGGTAATCTTCAAAGGAAATTTGCCGGAAGGTTTTCCCCTCACTGTCTTCGTGCCCCTTGGAGATCATCAGTTGCCGAAGTTCATCGCGGGTTTTGAGCCCATCCGCCCAATGTGTCGAAAGCGCCAGCTTGCCAGCATCGCCGTGCGCGGCAGCCATCGATTGCGGTAACGCATCGATGGCTTGTTGCAGGCTTCCCGCAGGCAGCTTGCGCGCTTTTTCCACTTCGTCTGTATAGGCGTTCCACAGGGCGGCATAAAGCGTGCGATCCGCTTCGAGTGCGGCCGCAGAAGGCCCGTTGGCGACAAAGGGTTCGGCAAAACTTTTGTAGGTACCCACGCGCATCAGGTTGACGGTAATGCCCAGCTTGTTGAGGGCATCAAGATAGTAATTGTGGTAGTGCCCAAACCCTTCCAGCAGGATATGGCCCATCGGGTCCAGAAACACCTCGTTGGCGTGAGAGGCCAGAAAATACTGGCGCTGGTCGTACGACGAGCCCCAGGCGACCACGGGCTTGCCGCTGGCCTTGAAGCGTTCCAGTGCGGCCGCCACTTCGCGCAGCATGGGCAATCCCGCCGCACGTAGATCATCCGGCAACAGCACAACGCTGGTGATTTTTGGGTCGTGCGTCGCTGCTTCCAGCACTTGCAGGATGTCGCGCAACTGGATGTCCCCTTGTTCGAGGTCATCGCCCACGCCAGCGAGTAGCCGGAGGT
>JAGWPH010000241.1 GCA_028870615.1 Betaproteobacteria bacterium | reverse complement strand
TATGCGCCCGCTCACGGATCGGGTGCCCAAACCGCTCCAGTTGGTACATGGCAAGCCTCTGATCGTGTGGCAAGTGGAGCGTCTCGCGGCAGCCGGATTCACTGATCTTGTCATCAATCATGCCTGGCTGGGGGAGCAGATCGAAGGCGCCATCGGCGATGGCGCACGCTGGGGCGTGACCGTGCGCTGGTCGCGCGAAGGCACGGCGCTGGGCACTGCGGGGGGCGTGGCCACGGCCTTGCCGTTATTGACGGCGCCGGCTTTCCTGCTGGTCAGTGCCGATCTTTACACCACCTACCGTTACGCGCGCTTGCACGCACCACTGGAGGCCTTTATCGCCGATCCCGCAGGGACTACCGAGGCCCATCTGGTGCTGGTGGATGACCCGCGTTATCCGCAGGATTTTTCGTTACTGGATGACCGCGTGACGGCAGTGGGGCAAAACGCCGGTACCTATGGCAACATGGGCGTTTTCCGCCGCCGTTTTTTCGAAGCATTGCCTCCAGGACAACCTGCCGAATTGGGTCCCCTGCTACACGCTGCTGTAGCGCGCAATGTATTGAGTGGCGAATACTATCGCGGTCGCTGGGTCAATGTGGGCACCGCGGCCGATTTGGAACAATTGGAATTGGGGCCAGACCTCAATGCCAGTCCTTGAACTGGAGACAGAATTTGAATCGCGCCGTCACTGAAAAAAAATCAAGGCCTGACCCCAGCTGCGCTACGTACCAAGCCCGGCGCCGCCGTCTGGCGCGCGCCCTGCAGGGCGGTGTCGCCGTTATCCCCACGGCACCCGAGCGCCTGCGCAATGCGGATACCCATTACCTCTATCGTTGGGACAGCCATTTCCATTACCTCACCGGCTTTCACGAACCCGAAGCGGTGTTGGTATTGGTGGGGGGGCGTGCGCCTCGTTCGGTGCTGTTTTGCCTGCCGCGCGACGCCCAAAGCGAAATCTGGGATGGCCATCGCGTCGGCCCGCGGGCGGCCCGGACCCGTTACGGTGTGGATGAAGCCTATCCCATTGCGCAACTGGAAGCACGTATGCCCGGGCTGCTTGTCAATCGCCCTGCCTTACATACCCCCATCGGGCTGGATGAGACCTGGGACAAGCGTGTGACCGGATGGTTGAATGCCGTGCGCAAGCAGGTCCGCAGCGGCGTGACGGCCCCGGCGGCGTTGTGCGAAGTGCGCCATGCGCTGGATGAGATGCGTCTGATCAAGGATGCGGGTGAGCTGAAACTGATGAAACAGGCGGCGGCCATTTCGGTGTTGGCCCATCGGCGCGCCATGCAGTTTACGCAACCTGGACGCTACGAATTTGAAGTGGAAGCCGAGCTGCTGCACGAATTTCGTCGTCACGGTTCGGAGGCCCCGGCGTATCCCTCCATCGTGGCGGGAGGCCCCAACGCCTGCGTGTTGCACTATGTGAAGAATGGTGCGCTGCTCAAGGCTGGCGATCTGTTGTTGATTGACGCGGGTTGTGAGTGGCAGGGCTACGCCTCAGACATCAGCCGCACCTTTCCGGTCAACGGCACCTTTTCCGGGGCGCAGCGCGCCCTCTATGAGATTGTGCTGGCCGCGCAGATGGCAGCACTTCGGACCATTAAACCCGGCGCCCCTTTTGCCGCATACCACCAGGCGGCACTTGAAGTGCTGGTGCGTGGGCTGATTGATCTCAAAATTTGTCGCGGTACCGTCGCGGGGGTCATCGAGTCCGGCGACTACCGCCGCTTTTACATGCATCGCACCGGACATTGGCTGGGCCGCGATGTGCATGATGTGGGCGAGTACACCCGCGCCGGCCGCTCGCGTCGCCTGCAGGCAGGCATGGTGCTGACCGTGGAGCCGGGTCTGTACGTGCGGCCCGGGACGGGAGTGCCCAAAGCTTTTCATCACATTGGCATTCGCATTGAGGACGATGTGGTGGTGACGGCATCAGGACACACGGTGTTGACCGCAGAGGCCCCGAAGACCATCGAAGCGATTGAAGCGTGGATGGGCAAAGCATGAAGGCCGCGAAAGGTATGGTTTGCAAAGACATTGTCATCGTCGGTGGGGGTCCCGTGGGAGCCGCTGCGGCCCTGGGGCTTGCTCGCGCCGGACATGGGGTGACCTTGCTGGAGGCGCGCGCTTCAATGCTGGCCGATGATCGGCGCACACTTGCCATTGCTTATGGCAGCAAATTGATTCTGGAGGATCTCGGGGCCTGGCCTGCAGCGTCAGAGGTCACGCCGATCACCAACATCCATGTCACCCAGAAGGGTCATTTTGGCCAGACCGTGATTACAGCAGAGGACGCCAGAGTGCCGGCGCTGGGGTATGTGATGCGCTACAACGCGTTAGTGGAAGCATTGGCGCGCGCCCTGACAGCGACTTCCATAGAAGTGGTCACCGGTGCCGCAGTCACGCGCGTTATCCCTCACGAGGACAAGACTGAAATCCATTGGGGGGAGGGGGTGACAGCACAGTCCTGTGTGGCGCGCCTCGCGGTCTTGGCCGATGGCGGACGTGCACTCACCGCAGCGACCTTCGGCACGCCGAAAGAATCCCCCTATGCCCAGGTGGCGTTGGTGGCGCAAGTGCATACCAATGAAACGCCCCGGGGGCGCGCCTATGAACGCTTTACACCTTCCGGGCCGGTGGCCTTGCTTCCTTTTGAGCGCCACTATGCGCTGGTGTGGACTGGCACTCAGGCCGAAGTGGAAGCGCTGGTGGCATTACCCGATGAGGTTTTTTTGGCGCGCCTGCAACGCTATTTTGGCGATCGTGCCGGACAGTTTTTACGGGTGAACGCGCGCAGTTGGTTTCCGCTCACGCTGAAAGTGGTGAAGCAGGTCACGCGCCCCCACGCAGTATGCATCGGCAATGCGGCCCAGACCATGCATCCGGTGGCCGGGCAAGGATTTAATCTGGGGCTACGCGATGCCGCAGGACTGTGCCAGGTGGCGCAGGGGGTGTCCCGCGAAACCTTGGGAAGTGCCGACATGCTGGCGCGATACGTGCGGTTGCGCGCGCGCGATCGGCGCGCCGGGATTGGCCTGACCCATGCGCTGGTGACCGGATTCTCCAATCGATTGCCGCTCTTGCCTCTGCTGCGTGGCAACGCGTTGACTGCCATGAACCTGTTGCCCATCACGCGCCGCGCGTTGGCCCGAGTCATGATGTTTGGCATGTCTTCGAGAAGCTGAGCATGGCGCGAGCGGAGACCCCGTTGGATGTGCTCATCGTCGGTGCCGGCATTACCGGTATTGCCCTGGGGCTGGCGCTGCGCCAGTCAGGACAGCGCGTCCGGGTGCTGGATCACGCCCCGTTGCCGCGCTTTCAACCAGTCCCAGGTTTCGATCAACGCATCTATGCCATGAGCCTCGCCAGCCAGTCCCTACTGGAAGCAGTGGGTGCCTGGGGGCGCATGGACCCCGAACGCATTCAGCGCATCCGCGAAATGGCGCTGTGGGGTGACGCCCAGGGGCAGCTGCAATTTGCCCCGGCCCCGGGGAGTGGCGCACCGCTGGGGTTTATCGCCGAGTCCGGCGCCATGTTGGAGGGATTGCTTGGCGCGGTGCGAGAAACGGGGCCGGACCTCATTGATGCACCGGTCACACTGCAGGACGTGACGGTACTCGAGGATCATGTGCGGGTCACGCTGAAACAGGGGCGGGCGCTGCGCACGCGCCTCCTGGTGGCCGCCGATGGGCTTCACTCCCCTCTGCGCGAACGGATGGGCATCGCGGCTCATTTCAAGAGCTATGACCAGAAGGCGGTGGTGGCCAATTACGCCACGGATCGCCCGCACGACGGGGTGGCCCGCCAATGGTTTCTGCCCGGCGAGGTGGTCGCATTGTTGCCACTGCCGGGGAACCATGTGTCGCTGGTCTGGTCTGCTCAAACAGAGCATGCAGAACATCTGCTCACGCTTTCTCCCCCGGAGCGAACGGCAGCACTCCAGGCGGTGGTGGGCTATGGCGTAGGCCATTTGGAGGAGCGCTCGGCGCCAGCAGGATTCGATCTGCGCCTGATGCGGGTGGAGCGTCTTACAGCGCCACGCTTTGTGCTGGTAGGTGATGCGGCTCACGGCGTACATCCCATGGCAGGGCAGGGCCTTAACCTCGGTTTGCAGGATGCGGCGCAGCTTGCGGCTATTCTTGCCACCCGGGGTCATGGTCCGGATTGCGGCGATGCTTCGGTCTTGCGGCGCTACGCGCGCGCCCGGCGTGAGCCGGTGCTGGCCATGCAGGGACTTACCGATGGGCTGTTTCGTTTGTTCGGGTCCGATCGCTGGGGTCTGCCGGGATTGCGCAATTGGGGTATGAATATCGTCAACCAGCAAGGCTGGCTTAAACAACGTTTAATGGAACACGCAAACAAATGAAGATCTTTCGGTGGTTATTATGGAGTGCTTGCGCGCTGGGATCACAACTGGCGCTGGCGGATGCCAATGACGTGCGCAAACTGCTGGAAACCCGGGTGCCACGTTTGGCCAACCAGGTGCAAAGCGTCGCGCCGGCCCATGTGCTGGGCCTGTACGAAATCTACACCGAAGACCGGCAGATTATCTACACCGACGAAGGTGTCACAGTGTTGATTGCGGGGGATATTCTGGATGCCAAGACCCTCAAAAATCTCACTGAGGCACGCATGAGAGTGCTGGGGGCCATCAAACCGGAGACCTTGCCGCTGGAACTTGCCATGAAGAAAGTCAAAGGCAATGGCAAGCGCAAGCTGGTGGTGTTTTCCGATCCCGATTGTCCGTTTTGCCGCAAGCTGGAAAAAGAACTCAGCAACATCACCGACGTCACCATTTACACCTTTATCTTCCCCATCGGGACGCTGCATCCGCAGGCCCCTGATCGGGCGCGCTGGATCTGGTGTTCTGCAGATCGCCAGAAAACCTGGGATGACTATCTGCTACGTAACGTGATGCCGGCTAAAAAGGATTGCGCCAACCCCCTGGACACCATTCAGACGCTGGGAGCCAAGTACCGTATCAACGGCACACCCACGCTGATTTTTGCGGATGGGCAGGTGGTACCAGGAGTGATGCCACAGGATGATCTGGAGCGGGCGCTCGGGCCGCATTGATTAAATCAAAGAACAGGGTATAGATCGCTATTTCCAATGAAGGTCTGCCCCTTTTTTTAAGCCGCAATCGGCGTCACATACTCCAATTGCTCCTTGATGGCGCTATGCGCTTCACGCAATTCAAATTCATTCTGCAATCCCATCCAGAATTGAACAGAAGTGCCGAATACTTTGGCAAGGCGCAATGCGGTATCCGCAGTGATACCCCGCTTGCCCAAAACAATTTCGTTGACGCGACGTGGTGGAACGCCCATCGAATGCGCCAGTCTGGTTTGGCTGATTTCCATTGGACGCAGAAACTCCTCGAGAAGTATTTCTCCGGGATGAATGTTCTGTAATTTACCCATGCGCTTTCCTTAATGGGAGTCGACTATCTCAACAGCATCGGGACCTGCTTTCGTTTACACGAAGCAGATTCGCCATTGGTCATTGATGCGGATGCCGTGCTGTCCCTTTCTGTCATTTCTTAAAGCCTCAAGCCTGTTGGCTGGAGGTATCCTGAGATCGTTTGACGATTGCGCCTTGTCCAGCATGAAGAGCTTTCGCAAGGTGATTTGCTGAGTGTCGCGAGGCAGTTTGCGTGACACTTGGCCCCGCCAGATTTTTTCAGCTTCTTTGGATGTAAATCCGATGATCATGCATCGTTATAACGAATAACGTTATATGGCGCAATTTTTGGGGGTCTACCCTCAATTTCGAGGTCTGATCCCCTTTCCCTAAAACTGCCGATACAGCGGATCGTTGCGATCAAGCTGCTGGTTCGCGGCTTTGAAGTCGGGATAAAGCTGGGCTACCAGTTGCCAGAAATCCTGACCGTGGTTGAGATGCCGAAGGTGTGCCACTTCGTGGGCCACCACGTAGTCGATCTCCGCCGGGGAAGCCTTGATGAGGCGCCAGCTCAAACGGATCTCCCCACAATCGTTGCAGCTGCCCCAGCGTCCCAGTGCATTGGACAGGTGCACGCGCGGCGCTGGCATACCCAGCTTTTCCGCAAAGAACTGCACCCGCCTTTGAAACAGGGGCAGGGCCTGGGCGCGATACCACTGTTGCACCAAAAACTGGACGGGGCCCTCGCTGGGATCCACTTCGATGACTTCGCCCTCCTGCGGTAGCAGGGACAATTGGGCGGAGGCAAAACGCAAGGTGCGCGTGCCTCCCAGCCATGGTAATGATTCCCCCTCACAAAATTGCGGGGCTTCGGGGATGGCGCGCTCGCGCCAGTGCTGGAGTTTTTTCTGAACCCAGGGCCACTGGTCCCGAATAGCCTGCTCCACCGAGCCAAGGGTCACCCAGGGCGGGATGGCCACGGTTAGTCCAGTGTGATCTACCAGGAGGCCGATACTGCGCCGCCGCCGTCGTCGCGCCACACTGTACTGCACCTCATGGTCACCGATGCGCAGGCGATGGCGGCGCGGTGGACGGGTGTTTAGCGCCGCGACGGCCCCCTTGCGGCTGTAAGGTTGGGCCACCCGTCCGGTGAGCTCTTCCATCTGTTGCTCGATCCAGGTTTCCGCTTCGCGCGTGACCTCCACGCCATCGCGACCCATGGTGGGTATGGGGGGGCCGATGCGCACCGAAAGGGTTCCCCGGTGTTTGGCCAGCAACCCTTTTTTCCAGAACTCGCCGGCATTATGGGCCATGGGCACCACCGGCACCCCGGCCGCGGCGGCCAACAGGCCACCGCTCGGGGCATAGCGGGCGCGATAGCCCGAAGGGACGCGGGTGCCTTCAGGAAAGATAATGACCTTGAGGCCTGCCTTGAGGCGCTCAAGCCCCTGGGTTTGCACTTGTTGAAAGGCTTCGCGACGGGCATCGCGATCGATGGCGATGGGGTCGAGCAAACGCATGCCCCAGCCGAAGACAGGCATGGACAGCAATTCCTGTTTTAGCACAAAGCTGTGGGGCGAAAAGAAGGCGGGAAAAAACATGGTCTCCCACTGCGATTGATGTTTGACCAGCATCACGCAAGGGCCCTTGGGGACGTTTTCCCAGCCGCTGACGGTGTAGCGTACCCCCAGCAACAGGGTGCCCAGATGGATCATGAGCCGGCACCATGCACCCGAAAAATAGCGCGGTCCGCGATGAGAAAAAGGCGCAGAGAGCGCCATCAAAAAAACATACACCGGCGTGGCAACGAGCTGACAGAACAGAAAGGCGAGTGCTCGAAGCGCCGTCATGGGGTGCTTCCAATGATGGCGCGCACGGCCTCCGAGAGATCGGAAAACACCCGGGTGCCTGCTGGCAGACCGCCGGCATCGCGGGTTTTTTGTCCCTTGCCGGTCAGGACCAGCATGGGCTGCGCCCCCACCCGGGCGGCGGAGATGAGATCGCGCAAGGAGTCGCCGATGGCCGGGACATCACACAATGGAATGTTGTAGCGCTGCTGGATTTCCTCAAACATGCCAGTGTTTGGTTTGCGGCAATGGCAGCGGGCCTCGTTGGCATGGGGGCAGAAAAAAATGGCATCGAGTGCCGCTCCTTGTTGGGCCAGGGTATCGATCATCTTTTGATGAATGGCGTTGAGGGTAGCCATGTCAAACAAGCCGCGCGCCACTCCCGACTGATTGGTGGCCACCACTACCCGATAGCCGCTCTGATTGAGCTGTGAAATCGCCTCCATGCTGCCCGGAAGGGGTTTCCATTCCTCCGGGCTTTTGATGTAGCGTGCGCTGTCGAAGTTGATGACGCCATCCCGATCCAGGATCACCAGTTTCATTGGCCTAGCCTCCCAATCTGGAAATGTCGGCAACCTGGTTCATCAGGCGTTCCAGGCGCATCAGGAGGGCCAGACGATTGGCGCGCAGGGCCGGGTCCTCGGCCATCACCATCACCTCGGTGAAGAAGGTGTCCACGGGGGCGCGCAACTGGGCCAGGTGGCGCAGGGCAGCAGTGTAGTCCAGATGCACCAGACGGTCGTCCACCACGGGTTCACAGGCAAGCAGTGCGGCATACAGCGCCTGCTCGGCTGGATCCACCAGGCGCTCATGTTGAAGCGACGGCACGGCGGCACCTTCCGCGGGGCCGGATTTTTTAAGGATGTTGCGGATGCGCTTGTCGGCGGCGGCGAGGCTTTCCGCTTCGGGCAGCGCACGAAACGCGCGCACGGCTTCCAGACGCAACAGCACGCGATCAAGGCGCGCCGGGTTTTGGCTCACCACCGATTCGATTTCCTCCGCACTGAACCCGCGCTCGCGCAGCGTCCCGCGCAGGCGCTCCAGGATGAAGCCATTGAGGTCCGCCACGGTGGTGGCCGCCAGGGTGTTGGGAGCAAACCCATCCACAGCGTGCTGGAGCAATTGTGGCAGTTCCAGCGGTAGTGCTGCTTCAATCAGAATCCGGATGACACCCAGGGCGGCGCGACGCAAGCCAAAGGGGTCGCGGTCGCCGGTGGGGATCAGCCCGATGCCGTAGATGCCGGCGAGCGTGTCGAGCTTGTCGGCCAGTGCCACAGAGGCACCCAGTAGGCTTTGGGGCAGGGTGTCCTGGGCAAAGCGCGGATGGTAATGGGCGGCGATGGCCTCCGCCACGGCCCCGGGCTCGCCATCGTGGGCGGCGTAAATGCGTCCCATCAGGCCCTGCAGTTCGGGAAACTCGCCCACCATGTCGGTGAGGAGGTCGGCTTTCATCAAGTATGCCGCGCGTTGTGCAGCAGTGGCGTCGGCCCCGAGCTGGGTTGCAATATTTCCGGCCAGTGCCTGCAGGCGCTGCACCCTTTGGAGCATGCTGCCCAGCTGATGGTGATAGACCACATCGTTCAAGCGCGGGACACGGTCGGCGAGCGGCGTCTTGCGATCCTGCTCGAAGAAAAAGCGTGCATCCGCGAGGCGCGCACGCAGCACGCGCTCATTGCCATGAATGATGGACTGCGGGGTGGGCGTCTCCACATTGCTGACCAGCAGGAAGCGCGATAGCAGGTGTCCCTGTGCATCTCCCAGTGGAAAATATTTCTGGTGCTGCTGCATGGAGAGGATCAGGCATTCTTGTGGCACGGCCAGAAACTCGGGGTCGAAGGTGCCGGCATAGACCGCGGGCCATTCCACCAGGGCGGTGACTTCATCGAGCAGGGCTTCATCTGCCAACACCCGAGCTTCTCCTGCGGCAGCATGCAGGGCCGTCTTGATGCGGCTGCGGCGTACGGTGAACGAAGCCAGCACTCGGCCTTTGTGCTCCAGGGTGGCGGCGTATTGATCGGCATGAGAAAGGGTGATGGGACCGCTACTTAAAAAGCGGTGGCCGCGGGTGGTGTTGCCGGCGCTGATTCCCATCAGCGTTACGGGAAGCACGGTGCTGCCGTGCAGGACCACGAGGCCATGCACCGGGCGCACAAACTGCGCGTCCCCCGCGCCCCAGCGCATCACCTTGGCTACCGGCAGACGTGCCAGGACGTCGGCGAGAAGCGCGGGCAGGGCCTCTGCCAGGGTCTTGCCGGGCTGCACTGAATGGAATACGAAGAGATCCTGGCCCTTGGGGTCCTTGGCGGTCTGCAACTGGTTTACGGCTACCCCGCAGGAACGTGCAAAACCGGCCAATGCAGGCGTAGGTTGACCATTGGCAGCGAACCCCGCAGCACGCGCCGGGCCCTTGCGCACCACGTTGCGATCGGGCTGGCGGGTTGCGACGTCGCATACGATAAGGGCCAGACGGCGTGGCGACGCATAACCTTCGACAAGGGCATCGGCCGGCGCAAAATCCTGTGCCATCAGGGTGTCGCTGATGCCGGCGCAAAACGCGGCACCCATGCGTTCCAGCAATTTGGGCGGGAGCTCTTCAGTGAGGAGCTCGATGAGCAGGGTTTCTCTCATGGGGCCGTGCCTTCCGTGCGTGGGCACATGGGAAACCCCAGGGCTTCGCGGGACGCGTAATAGGCCTGCGCCACCTTGCGTGCCAGGGTGCGGATGCGCCCGATGTAAGCCGCGCGCTCGGTGACGGAAATGGCGCCGCGGGCATCCAGAAGGTTAAAGGTGTGTGAGCATTTCAGAACCATCTCATAGCCCGGCAGGGGGAGTCCGGCATCGATCAAACGCGTGGCTTCGGACTCCAATCCGGAAAACTGGCGGAACAGCCATTCAGTGTTGCTGTACTCGAAGTTGTAGCGCGATTGCTCCACTTCGTTCTGGTGGTACACGTCGCCGTAGCTGATGCCCGGGGTCCAGACCAGATCGAAAACATTGTCGCAACTTTGCAGGAACATGGCGAGGCGCTCGATGCCGTAGGTCATCTCCCCTAGTACCGGCTTGCAAACCAGTCCGCCCACTTCCTGGAAATACGTGAACTGGGTGACTTCCATGCCGTTGAGCCAGACTTCCCAACCCAGGCCCCAGGCGCCCAGAGTGGGATTTTCCCAATCGTCTTCCACAAAGCGGATGTCGTTTTGCGTGGGGTCAATGCCCAAAGCCGCGAGCGAGTCCAGATAGAGTTCCTGAATGGCGTCTGGAGAAGGTTTTAACACCACCTGGAACTGGTAGTAATGCTGCAGGCGGTTGGGGTTGTTGCCGTAGCGTCCGTCTTTGGGGCGACGCGAGGGTTGCACATAAGC
>JAGWPH010000028.1 GCA_028870615.1 Betaproteobacteria bacterium | reverse complement strand
GTAAGACCGGCTTAGCCGTATCTAACATCGAGGATTTCATATTCTCTGACCCCCCCCGGCGCATTCACTTCAGCCACATCCCCTGCAAATTTCCCAATCAGGGAACGGGCAATGGGTGAGCTGATGGAAATTTTCCCTTCCTTGATGTCTGCCTCGTCATCCCCCACGATTTGGTAAGTGAACACCTCCCCCGATTCCACATCTTCCAGTTGGACAGTGGAAGCGAAGACGCAACGGCCATCGGGATCCAGCGAGGTGGGGTCGATGATCTGGGCATTCCCCAATTTGGACTCCAGTTCGGCAATCCGTCCCTCTATAAAAGACTGGCGTTCCTTGGCTGCATCATATTCGGCATTTTCGGAAAGGTCACCTTGCGCACGGGCTTCGCTGATGGCCTGAATGACCAATGGTCGCTGTACATGCTTGAGGTTGTGCAGTTCAGCACGCAGCTTCTCGGCCCCGACGACCGTCAATGGAACTTTGTTCATACCTCTACTCCTGCCCGTTGTATTTGCCCTTGTAGCGTTTGAAGATCGTAAATGTCCAGGCGTTGCGTCAATTGCATTCCCAGACAGGCAGCGCGCGCACCCGCCACCGTGGTGTAGTAAGTCACCCGCCCTTGCAGCGCCGCATTGCGGATGGACCAGGAGTCCTGGACCGCGCGCGACTGTTCCTCAACCGTGTTGATGATAAGACTGATTTCCCGATTTTTGACCATATCCACGATGTGTGGGCGGCCTTCCGCAACCTTGTTGACCAGGGTCGCCTGGAGTCCGGCCGCTTTGAGTGCGGCACAGGTGCCTCGCGTGGCGACCAGGGTAAACCCCATGGCTGAGAGGCTGCGGGCGATTTCCACAATGGGTGGCTTGTCGGCGTTTCGGACACTAATGAAGACCTTGCCACCGGTGGGCAACTTCACTCCAGCGGCCAGTTGAGACTTTACAAAGGCCTCGGCAAAAGTCGCACCCACACCCATCACTTCTCCCGTGGACTTCATCTCAGGCCCAAGAATGGGATCGACCCCAGGAAACTTGATGAAGGGAAACACAGCTTCCTTCACGGAATAGTGCGGCGGGACAATTTCGGAAGTCACGCCCTGCGCCGCAAGCGACTGTCCCACCATACAGCGTACCGCGATTTTGGCGAGCTGCCGACCGGTGGCCTTGGCCACGTAGGGCACCGTACGTGATGCGCGCGGATTAACCTCCAGGACATAGACCGTCTCGCCCTGAATGGCAAACTGCACATTCATCAGCCCCACGACACCCAGCTCGCGGGCCATCATCACGGTCTGACGACGCAGCTCATCCTGGAGTGCGGCAGACAGGCTGAAGGGGGGCAGTGAACAGGCCGAATCGCCAGAATGAACGCCCGCCTGCTCGATATGCTCCATGATGCCGCCGATCACCACCTGGTGGCCATCGGATACCGCATCCACATCGACTTCAATGGCATCGTTAAGAAAACGGTCCAGCAGGATGGGCGCGTCGCGGGTCACGGCAACGCCTGTCATGCCATCGATATCCGTAACAACATCGCGTAGATATTTTTCAAGATCCGCCGACGTATGAACGATTTGCATGGCACGCCCGCCCAACACGTAACTGGGGCGCACCACCATCGGGTAACCCAATTCGCCGGCAATGGTCAGTGTGGATTCACGATCAAAGGAAATGCGGTTTTCGGGTTGACGCAATCCCAACTCATGAAGCATCTGCTGGAACCGTTGCCGGTCCTCAGCACGATCGATACTGTCCGGTGCCGTTCCGATAATGGGCACACCGGCAGCTTCCAGCCCGCGCGCCAGCTTGAGTGGCGTCTGCCCTCCAAACTGGACGATGACCCCCTGAGGCTGTTCGATAGCAACGATTTCCAGGACATCCTCCAGTGTCAGCGGTTCGAAATACAGACGATCGGAGGTATCGTAATCTGTCGAGACGGTCTCTGGATTGCAATTGACCATGATGGTCTCGAAACCGTCTTCGCGCAAAGCCAGAGCCGCATGTACACAACAGTAATCGAATTCGATGCCCTGCCCGATTCGGTTGGGGCCACCCCCCAGCACCATGATTTTTTTGCGGAGGGTGGGGCGTGCTTCACACTCCTCATCGTAACTGGAGTACTGGTAGGCCGTACTGGTGGCAAACTCCGCAGCGCAGGTGTCCACTCGCTTGAATACGGGCCTGATATTGAGCGCATGGCGACGTGCCCGGATCTGGTGTTCGTCCGTGCCCAATAGCATCGCAAGCCGTCGATCCGAAAAACCCTTGCGTTTAAGATGCCGCAGACGCCCGACTTCCAGCGCTGCCAGCGATTGCCCGCGCAAGCCGGATTCTTCTTCGACCAGGTTACGGATTTCAGCCAGGAACCAGGGGTCTATGCGAGAGAGGCGATGCACCTCATCAATCGTCATTCCGATACGAAATGCATCGGCCAGGTACCACAAGCGGTAGGGACCGGGGTCAGCCAACTCGGTTTCAATTTCGGTGCGGTCGGTAGAGAGTTCGTCCAAACCATTGGCACCCGTTTCCAGTCCACGCAACGCCTTTTGCAGCGACTCCTGGAAGGAGCGTCCAATCGCCATGACTTCGCCCACCGATTTCATCTGTGTTGTCAGACGGTCATCGGCCTGAGGAAATTTTTCGAAAGCAAAACGCGGTACTTTGGTCACCACATAATCAATGCTGGGTTCAAAGGAAGCCGGTGTGGTTGATCCTGTGATGTCGTTTTTCAGTTCATCGAGGGTATATCCCACAGCCAATTTGGCCGCCACCTTGGCAATCGGAAAACCAGTCGCCTTGGAAGCCAGCGCCGAAGAGCGTGATACCCGCGGGTTCATTTCAATAACAATCATGCGGCCATCGGCCGGGTTGACCGCAAACTGCACATTGGAGCCGCCCGTTTCCACCCCGATTTCGCGCAGCACTGCCAATGAAGCATTGCGCATGATCTGGTACTCCTTGTCCGTCAGCGTTTGGGCGGGTGCTACGGTAATGGAATCACCGGTATGAACTCCCATGGCATCAAAGTTTTCGATGGAGCAAACGATAATGCAGTTGTCATTGCGGTCGCGTACCACTTCCATTTCGAACTCTTTCCAACCGATGACTGACTCTTCCACCAGCAGTTCACGCGTGGGTGAGGCATCCAACCCGCGCTCGCAAATCGCAAGAAACTCTTCCTGATTGTAGGCAATCCCACCCCCACTGCCCCCCATGGTAAAAGAGGGACGAATGATTGTCGGAAAACCCACCAGAGCCTGGACCTGAAGCGCTTCTTCAATACTGTGGGCAATGGCGGAACGGGGCGTGGATAAGCCGATCCGTGCCATGGCGACCTTGAATTTTTCGCGGTCTTCCGCCTTGTCTATGGCTTCTTTACGCGCACCGATCATTTCGACGCCGTACTTTTCGAGCACGCCTTCGCGTGCCAGGTCCAGGGCGCAATTGAGTGCCGTCTGGCCTCCCATTGTGGGCAACAGGGCGTCGGGTCGCTCCTTGGCGATGATCTGCTCGACGATCTTCCAGGTCACGGGCTCGATGTACGTGACATCGGCCATCTCCGGATCAGTCATGATCGTCGCCGGATTGGAATTGACCAGAATGACCCGATACCCTTCCTCACGTAACGCCTTGCAAGCTTGCGCCCCGGAGTAGTCAAATTCGCAAGCCTGGCCGATGACAATCGGGCCGGCGCCGATGATCAGGATGGACTGGATGTCTGTGCGTTTGGGCATGGCAGTCTCGGTCAGGTCTTACGGGCTTTCATCAGATGGATGAAATGGTCAAACAGGGCGCTGGCATCGTGGGGTCCAGGGCTTGCCTCGGGATGCCCCTGAAAGCTGAAGGCGGGCCGGTCTGTTCGGGTCATTCCTTGCAGGCTGCCATCGAACAAAGACAAATGGGTGGCGCGCAGATTGCCGGGCAGGTCCGGATCCACCGCGAACCCGTGATTCTGGCTGGTGATCATCACACGCCGCGTATCGAGATCCTGAACCGGATGATTGGCCCCATGATGTCCGAACTTCATTTTAAGCGTTCGTCCACCCGAAGCCAGGGCCAGGAGCTGGTGTCCCAGGCAAATGCCAAACGTAGGCACACCCGCCTCGACGATCTTGCGGATGGCCGTGATGGCATAGTCGCAGGGCTCCGGATCGCCTGGCCCGTTGGACAGGAACACACCGTCCGGACGATATTGCAGCGCGGTCTCGGCTGACGTCATGGCTGGCACCACGGTCACCTGGCAGCCCCGATCGCGCAACAATCTCAGAATATTGCGCTTGATGCCGTAATCGTAGGCCACCACCCGAAAGTGGTTCTCACCCGTCGCGGCAAATCCCTGCCCCAGTCGCCAGCTGCCCTCGGTCCATTCGTACGGAGCGGTGCAACTTACGACGCGCGCCAGATCCATTCCTGCCAATCCCGGAAAGGCCTGCGCTGCAGCCAGGGCGGTCGGCTCATCTATGTCGCCCGCCATAAGACAGCCATTCTGCGCCCCTTTCTCGCGTAACAGTCGCGTCAGACGGCGCGTGTCGATTCCGGCAATGGTCACCACGCGTCGTTCTATCAGGTAATCCGTGAGGGATTGTTGTGAGCGCCAATTGGAAACCTGACGCGGCAAATCGCGAATGACCAAGCCAGCGGCAAACACCGAACCTGACTCTGCGTCTTCCGGAGTGGTCCCCACATTTCCGATATGGGGGCAGGTCAAAGTGACGATCTGGCGGCAGTAGGAGGGGTCTGTCAGAATTTCCTGGTAACCGGTCATGGCCGTGTTGAAAACCACTTCGCCCACACTGATTCCCGGCGTGCCGACGGATTGCCCCCGAAACACCGACCCGTCCGCCAGAACCAGAATGGCGGGCGCAATCGTCGTTGCGGCACTGGCATGGGCCATTACAAGAGTGCTCCAGAAGGGATTTGATATGAAAAACGGGAAGGACGCTGTACGCGACTTTCCCGTTTCCGATTGCCGGAATGATACCCTAAAAGGGTGCGTCGATCAAACCCGACTCTGCCCCAACAGGCCTGCAAGCCCCAAAACATCCCGCATGTCGTACAGGCCCGCGGTTTTGTCAGCGATAAACCGGGCGGCGCGCAACGCGCCCAAGGCGAAGTTGGCGCGGCTGCTGGCCTTGTGGGTAATTTCAATCCGCTCGCCGAGCCCCATGAATGCAACGGTATGATCCCCAACCACATCCCCTCCACGCACCGTCGCAAATCCAATGGTACCTGGCTGGCGTTCCCCGGTGACCCCTTCGCGGCCGTAAACAGCCACTTCCGCCAGGCGCTGGCCGCGCGCTGCCGCCACCACCTCGCCCATACGCAGCGCTGTCCCTGAGGGAGCGTCTACTTTGTGGCGATGATGCGCTTCCATGATCTCAACATCAAATCCGGGTTGCAGCACCCGCGCCGCAAGGTCCAGCAGGGCGAGCGAGAGCGTCACGCCCATGCTCATGTTGGGCGCAAAAACAATCGGGATCCGTTGGCTGGCCACCCGAATGGTTTCCTTATCAGCTTCGCCAAAACCCGTCGTCCCGATCACGATGCCACGCCCCAGTGACTGGCATGCAGCAAGATGCGCCAGCGTCCCCGCAGGTCGGGTAAAGTCAATCATCACCTGACTGGCTTCAAGTGCCGCCCGCACATCTGAGGTTATGACCGCATCAACAGGAACGCCCAGCCAGTCCCCGGGGTTGCGTCCAAGGTAGGGGTTGCCTTCCTGTTCCAGCACGCCGGTCAGTGCCAGGTCGTCCGCCGCGACCACCGCTTCCATCAGGGCCCGTCCCATTCGCCCACTGCCACCCGCAATGCAAAGTCCAAGCGCCATATCAATGAGGCTCTATAGGGGGCACTGGCACAGCGGCTGGCGGAAGTACGGGTGCAGCGGGCTTGGCCCCAGCAGGTGGGGTTGCCGTGGCGGCCGCAGCAGTGGCCGGAGGCGGCAACGCATAGTCCGTCTCAAACCGTTGCAACTTGCCATCCTTGAAGAAGACGGTCAGGTTGTGTGGGTGATCCACTATTCCTTTTTTTCGCACGTAATACACATAGTCCCAACGATTGGCATGAAAAGGATCGGCCAATAACGGCGTCCCCAGCACAAACCCCACCTGGACCCGGGTCATCCCCTCTTTCAGCCGTCCGATCATTTCGGGGTCGATAACGACGCCCTGCTGAACATCCAGGGTGTAAGGTTTGATGGAAGACAGGCTAGGCCAGCTCGGCAGTGACGACAGGCTCGGGAACGAAGGGAAACTCGAGAACGACGGCATGCTCAACGAGGAACAGCCAGCCAGCATCAGCAGAAATAGCGCAGCGACAGATCGAATCATTGTTTTATCCAGTACAGCCCAATCTGCTTATAATAACCCATCTTCACCTGCAGATTCCCCCCATGAGTGTTCCGCAAGATCTCAAGGACATTGGCCTTAAAGCGACGCTACCACGCCTTAAGGTGCTTGGGTTGTTCGAAAATTCTGAAACCCGGCATTTGAGCGCCGAAGAGGTTTACAAGCGCCTGCAGCAAGACGGTATGGAAATTGGGCTGGCCACGGTGTACCGGGTTCTGACCCAATTTGAGCAGGCTGGACTTCTGGTGCGTCACCATTTTGAGAGCGGCAAGGCGGTATTTGAACTCAACCCCGGCGAGCACCACGACCATCTGGTTTGCCTCCAGTGCGGGCATGTGGTGGAGTTCTTCGATGCTGAAATTGAACGGCGTCAGGCCCGGGTCGCGAAGGAACGCGGATTTTCCATCCATGATCACTCGCTCCAGATCTATGCCGATTGCCTGAACGAAAACTGCCCGCGCAAAAAGTAGGAGACGGATAAAGAAAAGGGGTCAGGCCTCAAATGCATTTGAGGCCTGACCCCCGGTTTTCTTTCTTCCTACAACACGGACTTGAGTGTCTTGCCCATCTCAGCCGGATTTTTGGTGACTTTGATCCCGCACTCTTCCATCACCGCCAACTTTTCCTGGGCCGTGCCTTTGCCCCCGGAAATAATGGCGCCTGCGTGGCCCATACGTTTTCCGGGAGGTGCCGTCACGCCGGCGATGAAGCCGATGACCGGCTTTTTCATGTGGTCCTTGATCCACCGGGCACAGATTTCTTCATCGCTGCCGCCGATCTCACCTACCATGATGACTGCTTCGGTGTCAGGATCATCATTGAACAATTTCATGACGTCGATATGCTTCATGCCGTTGACCGGATCCCCGCCGATACCCACACAACTGGACTGACCCAGCCCCAGTTCGCGCAACTGGCCTACCGCTTCGTAGGTCAGCGTGCCGGAACGGGAGACCACGCCGATGGGGCCTTTTTTATGGATATGTCCCGGCATGATGCCAATCTTGATCTCGTCCGGCGTGATCAGCCCGGGGCAATTGGGTCCGATCAGTAGCGTCTTGCTCCCCTGCATCTTGTAACGGGTACGAATCATGTCACGCACCGGAATCCCTTCGGTTATGCAGATCACGAGATCGATGCCCGACTCGACTGCTTCATCAATGGCTGCCGCGGCAAAAGGAGGAGGCACATAGACCACCGACACCGTGGCGCCGGTTTGGGCTTTGGCTTCCTTAACGCTGTCATAAATAGGGATGCCCTCGTAGCTCTGGCCTCCTTTTTTTGGTGTGACGCCAGCCACGAAACATTGCGCCCCAAAGGCGTATTCCTTGCACATTTTGGTGTG
>JAGWPH010000240.1 GCA_028870615.1 Betaproteobacteria bacterium | reverse complement strand
TGCGGCCCGGAGGTGTAGGGTAATTTACGGTCCAGAATGGCTTCCATCAAAGCGTTGCCACGCGACACCACATTGCCGATTACAAACAGGTCGGGATTGAGCATGAGTTGGCTTTCGTTAAACCCCTCAACCAGCTCAATTCCCTGGTCTTTCAGTTGGGTGCTCATCGGTGGGTAAACCTGGGCATCGCATCCGGTCACGCGATGCCCCGCCGCCTGGGCCAGCACCGCAACGCCGCCCATGAAGGTACCGCAGATACCAAGAATATGAATATGCATTGGGGTTTTGATGGCCTTGCTACTGCCTGGGAACTGGCTCATAGCCAAGAATGGATGCCAGCCAGCGCTCAGCGTCCTGCAGGCTCATGCCCTTGCGGCGTGCATAATCTTCCACTTGATCAAGCGCCACTTTTCCCACGGCAAAATATGCGCTTTGCGGATGCGCAAAATAAAATCCGCTGACTGCCGCTGTAGGCCACATGGCGTAGCTTTCTGTCAAACGAATCCCCGTGTGATGCTCTGCCTGTAACAGTTCAAACAACGCCTCTTTCTCCGTGTGGTCCGGACAAGCCGGATAACCGGGCGCCGGCCGGATGCCTCGATAGCGTTCGGCAATCATGCCTTCACAATCCAGATTTTCATCCGGAGCATAACCCCAGAACTCCCGTCGTACACGGGCATGCAACCATTCGGCAAACGCTTCAGCCAGGCGGTCTGCGAGGGCCTTGAGCAAAATGGCACTATAGTCGTCATGCAGCGCTTCAAATTCAGTCAACTTGGTTTCGATGCCGATCCCGGCAGTCACTGCAAAAGCACCAATATAGTCCGGCACACGTGAGGCTTCAGGAGCCACGAAATCCGCCAGGCATGCATTATGGCGATCGGCCGGCTTTTCATTCTGTTGACGCAGATAATGCAACACCAAGCGGACAGAAGTACGCGATTCGTCCGAATAGACCGCGATGTCATCTCCTCCATGAATGGTTGCAGCCGGGAAAAATCCAACCACCCCCTGAGCCGTCAACCAGCCTTCGTCCACAATCTGGCGCAACATGGCTTGAGCGTCAGCAAACAGGTTGCGTGCAGCCTCCCCAACGACATCGTCCTGAAGAATGTTGGGGTAGCGCCCACTCAACTCCCAGGTCTGGAAAAACGGGGTCCAATCGATGAATGGCACCAGATCGGCCAGCGCTACATCACGCAGCGGTTTTACCCCTAAAATCGTTGGCCGGGGCGGCGCGTAGGCCAGCCAGTCTGTTTTTAAACCCCGTTTACGCACCGTCGCAATATCCAGCAACTTGCCCGTTCCTTTCTTGCCTTCATGCTGCGCCCGTACCTTTTTCAGGTCTGCCTTGAGATCTCGTACATAGGCCTCGCGTAGTTCCGGGCTGAGCAGTTGGGAACACACCCCCACAGCGCGCGACGCATCGGGCACATAAGCCGTGGCCCCACGATAATGTGGCTCGATCTTGACCGCCGTATGCACGCGAGAAGTCGTGGCTCCGCCAATCAAGAGCGGCACAGAAAACGATTGTCGCTGCATTTCACGCGCCACATGGGCCATTTCTTCGAGCGAAGGCGTAATCAACCCAGACAACCCGATGATATCGACTTTTTCTTCACGAGCGACTTGCAATATTTTTTCACAAGTGACCATCACGCCCAGATTAATCACTTCAAAATTGTTGCACTGAAGCACCACCGCCACGATATTTTTGCCAATATCGTGAACGTCACCCTTGACTGTAGCCAGGAGGATTTTGCCTTTTGTCTTCGAGACGCCTAACTTATCCTTTTCCGCCTCGATATAAGGCACCAGATGCGCGACAGCCTGTTTCATCACACGCGCTGATTTGACCACTTGAGGCAAAAACATCTTGCCTTCACCAAACAGGTCGCCCACTACATTCATGCCATCCATCAGGGGCCCTTCAATGACATGGATGGGGTGTTTACTCTCCAGCCTGGCGGCTTCTGCGTCCTCCACAATGTAGGTAGATATTCCTTTGACCAGTGCGTGGGTGAGGCGCTCATGCACTGGGGCCATGCGCCAGGACAAATCTTCAACCTGGCTGCGCGCAGCCCCCCCTTTGACCTGATCGGCAAAAGCCACCATTCGTTCTGCCGCATCGGGTCGACGATTGAGGATGATGTCTTCCACATGTTCCAGAAGATCCTGGGGAATTTCCGCATAAACTCCCAATTGTCCTGCATTGACGATGCCCATCGTCATGCCGGCACGGATGGCGTGATACAGAAACGCCGTGTGAATGGCTTCGCGCACGGCCTCATTGCCGCGGAACGAAAAACTGACATTGGAAACTCCGCCGCTCACTTTTGCATGAGGCAGGGTTTGCCGGATGATTCGGACAGCCTCTATAAAATCGTGCGCATAATTGCTGTGCTCTTCAATTCCCGTGGCAATGGCAAAAATGTTGGGATCAAAAATAATATCTTCTGCCGGATAGCCCAATTGTTCTGTCAATAAATGATAGGAGCGCGTGCAGATTTCCACTTTGCGTGCCAAAGTATCCGCCTGGCCCTGTTCATCAAAGGCCATGACGATCACCGCTGCACCGTAGCGGCGAACCAGCCGGGCACGATGAATAAACTCCGCCTCTCCTTCCTTAAGGCTGATGGAATTGACAATGGGCTTGCCCTGAATACATTTCAGACCCGTTTCCAGCACTGCCCAGTCAGAAGAATCAATCATGATGGGAACACGGGAAATGTCCGGTTCCGAAGCCACCAGATTGAGAAAGCGCTTCATAGCGGCCTTCGAATCCAGCATGGCTTCGTCCATGTTGATGTCGATAATTTGGGCGCCGTTTTCCACCTGCTTGCGCGCTACCGATAACGCTTCACCATAGTCACCAGCCAGGATCAAACGGGAAAAAGCCTTGGAGCCAGTCACATTGGTCCGTTCACCCACATTGACGAACAACGAATCTTCACCGATGTTGAACGGCTCCAGCCCGGACAAACGCGTCATGGGTGGAATTTCTGGAACCAGTCGAGGGGGCAAATCTTTAACTGCTTCGGCAATCGCCTTGATGTGCGCTGGCGTGGTGCCACAGCAGCCCCCTACAATATTGAGAAATCCGGATTCGGCAAATTCCTTCAGCAGGGCAGCGGTCTCCGCCGGCCCTTCGTCATAACCTGATTCCGCCAGCGGATTAGGTAAGCCCGCATTGGGATGGGCGCTGACAAATGTATCTGCGATGCGTGCCAGTTCCTCGATATAGGGGCGCATCAACGCTGCCCCCAGCGCGCAGTTGAGTCCGATGGACAGGGGCCGAATGTGGCGTAACGAGTTCCAGAAGGCTTCAGTGGTCTGCCCAGTCAGCGTGCGTCCGCTCTGGTCCGTAATGGTCCCGGAGATCATCACGGGCAGTTGCAGACCGTGCACCTCAAAATATTCGTCGATGGCAAACAACGCTGCTTTGGCATTGAGTGTGTCAAAAACTGTCTCAACCAGCAGGATATCCACCCCACCCAGAACCAAACTGTCGATGGCTTCACGATAGGACACAACCAGGGTGCCAAAGTCAATGTTACGAAAGCCGGGGTCATTGACGTCCGGGGAAATGGACGCAGTTCGGGTGGTCGGCCCCAGCACTCCCGCCACAAATCGCGGTTTGTTCGGCGTCTTGCGTGTGGCCTCATCCGCCACCTCCCGTGCCAATTGGGCCGCGGTACGATTGATCTCACTCACCCAATGGGCCATGTGATAGTCAGCCATGGACACCGAAGTCGCATTGAACGTATTGGTTTCAATGATGTCGGCGCCTGCTTCCAGATAGGCCTGATGAATGGCACGAATGATCTTTGGCTGAGTCAGTACCAGCAGATCATTATTGCCCTTGAGATCGTGAGGAAAATCATAAAAACGTTCACCACGATAATCCGCTTCGCTGAGTTTATAGCTCTGAATCATAGTGCCCATGGCACCATCCAGCATCAGGATGCGTTGCTGCAGAAGGGAACGAAGCAAAGGCGTGGTATCAGACATAGGGGAAATATGCTACCACGAGGCCGGGGCCAGGCCTGGCATTGGCCTTCAAATTGAGATAAAAAAGGGGCGTCCAAAGACGCCCCAGGCCCTTGAGGGTGGAGTGTGAGTTATTCGACGCGTTCCCCGTGCAGAGCGAGGTCGAGACCTTCCCGCTCTTCTTCTTCGGTAACGCGCAGTCCGATGACCATATCGATGACTTTCAATATGATGAAGGACATAACGAATCCATATACCAGGGTCACCGAGACACCCAGGGCCTGTGTCGCAAGGCTGCCATCGGCGCCGCTGATCTCCTTGACGTTGAATACTCCCGTAAGTAGCGCACCCACGATACCGCCGATGCAGTGAACACCAAAAGCGTCCAGAGAATCATCGTAGCCCAGTATCTTCTTGAGACTGGTGGAAGCCCAGAAACAGAGCACTCCGGCAGCAACACCGATCACCAGGGAGCCCCCGGGGGCCACAAAACCTGAGGCCGGGGTGATAGCAACCAACCCTGCGACAGCACCTGAAGCGATTCCCAGCACGCTGGGCTTGCCTTTAATAATCCACTCAGCAAACATCCAGGCCAACGCGGCAGCCGCAGTGGCAATTTGAGTGACTGTCATGGCCATCCCGGCACGACCATCGGCGGCGACGGCAGATCCGGCGTTAAACCCGAACCAACCGACCCACAACATGGAAGCTCCGACCAAGGTCAACACCAGGTTATGCGGTGCCATGGGCTCCTTGCCATAACCCACACGCTTGCCCATGACCAGAGCCGCTGCCAGACCTGCAATCCCGGCATTGATGTGAACCACGGTACCACCGGCAAAGTCCAGTACACCTTTGGCTGCCAGCCAGCCGCCCGGTTCCCACACCCAGTGCGCGATAGGGGAATACACCACCAGTGACCAGATTCCCATGAACCACAGCATGGCCGAAAATTTCATGCGCTCTGCAAAGGCTCCGGCAATCAGGGCGGGTGTGATGATGGCAAACGTCATCTGGAACATCATGTATACCGACTCTGGAATGTTGGTCGCAGCATGATGCACCATGACCTTCTTGGCTTCGTTCTGATACAGCATGCCATTCAGCATGAATCGACTCAGGCCGCCCAGCCATCCTGAACCTGGCATAAAGGCGAGGCTGTATCCCAAAACCATCCAGACTATTGTCACCAGGCAACAGATCGCAAAACTCTGCATCAGGGTTGCCAGTACATTCTTTTTGCGAACCATCCCGCCATAAAACAAAGCCAATCCAGGGATGGTCATGAGCAGCACTAGGGCAGTAGAACTTAGCATCCAGGCCGTGTCTCCCGAGTTGATCTTGTCCGTACCAATAAGTTCGGGTTTGGTTGGCGCAGCATCTGCAGCTGGAGCTGCGGCAGGTGCAGCTGCGGCAGGTGCAGCAGCAGCCGGTGCACTGGCTGCCGCCGCCGGCTCGTCGGCTAACGCATGTCCTGAACCGATCGACAAGGCCAAAACCAACATCACAGCCTTCAGGGTGTTATAAAGTGTCTTCATGGTGTTCCCCTCACAGTGCGTCCGCACCGGTTTCACCGGTCCGGATACGCACGACTTGTTCAAGTTCATAGACGAAGATCTTCCCGTCGCCGATCTTGCCAGTGTTCGCCGACTTCTCGATGGCTTCGATGACGCGATCCAACATCTCGGTTTTGACCGCAGCCTCCAGCTTTACCTTGGGCAAAAAATCCACAACATACTCCGCACCCCGGTAGAGCTCGGTGTGCCCCTTTTGCCTGCCAAAGCCTTTCACTTCAGTGACGGTGATGCCTTGTACGCCAATGGCGCTTAGGGCCTCCCGCACTTCGTCAAGCTTGAACGGCTTGATGATTGCAGTAACGAGCTTCATGTTGCCTCCTGATTAAATGATCGAAGCGTCTTAGAACTTGTAAATTCCCTGCACACCCGCTGTTACCATCGAGGTTTGGGGAATCATGTTGGAATCGAGGAAAACCCCTTTGTCCGCGTGGTCCGCACGCACTTCACCGCGCAGTTCAAAGTTCTTGACCGGGGCATACCCCAAGGTAAATGTCATTTCCTTCAGGGTATTGGCCCCGGGAGGAGTCCCTGTAGTGGCAACTGCAATGCCAGAGTTGTCCTTAAGTTCTTCGGCACGCAGCGATATGCGATACCGTTCGCTCATCTGGTAGTTCAGGTAGGCAGCCAGCCCCCAGTACGTTTCCGTTCCCAGGCCAAAAACATTTTCCTGGGACACATGGTCACCATTCAGGATAAAGGTCGTGGTATCCGTGAGGTTGCTGGTAAAGACCGCATCCACCAACGTGCGTGTCCCGTTTGCGGCACCAGGCACCGCGGTTGCCACCATGGAAGTCGTGGTGGGGAGCATGGATTCCGCACCGCTATAGACGCTGATTGCCAGCGAAGTATCTTTCGTGAAGGCAGTGGTCAATCCAAGTTCTGCGGTCTTGGAAGTGTTCATGTCATTGACCTGGTCCCAACCGTTATTCAGCCCAAGGATCAAATTGGTGCTGTCGCTAAGCGCTGCTGTTGCCCTGAAGCCGGTGTGGGTAAAAGGGATCTTGCCAAACAGAATGGATCGGGTAAGGTTGGTATCGGCCGAACTGTCGATGACTTCCGCGCCGGCCAGCGTGGTAAATTTACCGCCAATGAAGGTCCAGCTCCCCGATGCATATTGGGCGTAGGCCTGGGTCACATCGAAGTTGCCGCCAGATCCGGCTGTTGTTCCCGATGTCGCACAAGCGCCGTAAGAACAGAAAATACCCGCGTCACTTCCCGCCGTCAGGTTTAGAAGGCCCCCAAAGCCTTCCTTGGGAGTGCTGGAAATCGTGAGTCCGGCCTGGTGCAGGCCAAATGAATTTTTGTTTGTATCGAATACCTGGACGCTGGAATTCGGTGTTTGGCTGTGGCTGATATAACTTGCATCCAGATAGCCTTTTACGTCGATCGCCGAATTACCAAGAATTTCTCCCAGAGTAGGGCCCTTGGGTTTGGCATCTGCCGGCGCCGGCGTGGCGCTGGCATCCACCACGGTGATGGCAGGCTCTTCGGCTCTGACACTTGCAGAGACCATCACGGCCAGAGCAACTGCCGCGCCGATGGCACTACGATGATATCGTTTCATTTGCTATTCTCCCTTACAAGGTTGATCAAGACTTTTCAATTCCAATGGCGTTACAGGTTTTTCAATAAGATCACGCACCATGGACTGAAAGCATGAGCCGTGCCAATCTTAAGCCATGCGTTAATTGCGGCTTGGATGGACTTGTTCGAGCCAGATCGGGAATAAAAATTGGGATTTGTGCACTTTTTTAGTGCATATTTGATTGGTTTTGGCTTTCGATAGTGCAATACTGAAACAGTTTTTAACAGGACGGAGAGTCATGAAAACTCAAGCCTTCATCGATGACGTATCCCAACGGCTCACCGAATTGCTCGCCAAAACACCGGCGGCAGACTTTGAAAAAAATGCTCGTGCCTTGCTGATGAGCCTGTTTGCCAAGGTGAATCTGGTCACGCGGGAAGAATTTGATGCGCAAATGAAAGTGCTGGCCCGAACCCGGGAGAAGCTGGCTGAACTGGAAGCGCGCGTCGCTGACCGGGAAAATCCGAAACGCTAGCCCGCCAGCTTTTCGAAGCAAACGACCACTTTTAGCCCAAGCCCTTTGGATCCCGGGTGGAATGTCACCTCTGCCGCATGCAACCGGCCGATTTCACGCACGATGGCCAAACCCAATCCGCAACCTTCCGGCTGGTCTGAGGGCAGGCGATGAAAGGGGATGCCCAGCTTTTTCAGTTCTGTCTCCGGAACGCCGGGACCGTTATCTTCGACGCTAAGCAATACCTTATGTTCGACGGGCTGCAGGCTAACGGTTACTTTGCCACCGGCAGGGGTGTAGCGTATGGCATTGTCCAGCAGATTGGCCAATAATTCCCGTAGCATCAACGGGCTCGCCCATACGCGACCCGGACACAACTCAAACCCCAAATCCACCCCTTTGCGCGCAGCCAGGGTCACAAAATCTGCGGAGACTTCCTGAAACAGGTGCTGAAGGTCGACCGCAGTCACTTCGATCATGCTCTGCTCGGTGTGCTCCAGTCTGGCCAGGGATAAGAGCTGGTTGGCCAGGTGTGTGGTCCGCTGGGTCGTCGCCAAGAGTTCGCGGAGTAATTTTTTGTCGTTTTCTGGGGGTGTTTCCAGCGCAACTTCAATTTGACTGCTCAGTGATGCGAGAGGGGTACGCAATTGGTGTGCTGCATCAGCAATGAAAC
>JAGWPH010000239.1 GCA_028870615.1 Betaproteobacteria bacterium | reverse complement strand
GGTATAGAGCTTGTTGTCCACGGTCCAGCTGCCCAAATGGGTCTTGAGGCCCACATACTCGAAATCACTGGTGATGTTATCGTAGTTGTAGCCATAAAAATCCTGGCTGGTGGGATCAGAGCTCAAGCCATAGTTATGCCCGTACTGTTGTATCTGGGCCAATGTGGAGCCATAGGGCACATTCTGATGCAGCTTGTTCCCCATGGCCACCACGGTCAGCATCATGTCGTCCGCCAATGCTTTCTCAATCTTGAAAAACAGGTTCTGGCGACGTTGGGCGCTGTCCGTCAAATAACCATCCGAGGTAAACCCCTTGTAGCTGATGTAAGCCTTCGCATCCCCATAATTCTGCATGGGCCCCGAATCGAATTCTGCACCAATCAGGCGCGTGTTCCAGCTACCGAAAGAGCCAAAGCCCGTGATGCCCGCAAGTGAGGAAGGGTCCTTGGAGGACACGGCAATCGTGCCGCCAAACGTGGCATTACCGATATTGCTGGCGTCTCCCGGGCCACGATCCACGACGATGTTGCCAATGTCCTGAGCCATGAAGTAGGACGTGGAGTGATGGGTGAAGTCGTTGGAATCCCCCCAGGGAATGCCGTCGAAGGTGACATTGTATTGACCATCCTGAAATCCGCGAATGGTCAGACTCTGGGTTTCCATCATCCCCGGGCCGTTAGGGTCGATGCTGACCACGCTCGGGGCGATGGAAATGATGTCCGTGTAGTTGGACCCGGCAGAAGCATTTTCCTGAATATAGTGCTGATTGATGATGGATTGCGGCTGGGTAGCTGTCAAAGAAGCCTGCGTGGGGGCCTGGTAGATTGCCGAGGCCGGGTTCTCGGCCGCAGTGACGACACCGGTACCCGTTGTCCCTACCGCCCCCAGATCCACCGGTTGTTCTGCAAACACCGGAGCTGCTGCGCCCAATAGTGCACAAGCTGAAATCACCGCTCGATAAACACCGCGCGTTTTGAATTTCGTTGCGATATGCATGGATAATCACTCTTTTTAAAATTAAAAAAGCCTGTCATCGGAAATGCACAGGCGCGCCGGGTCATGCGCAGTGATTATTCAGCAATAAAGTTACAACAAAATGTGATTAAGGTTGCAGATTGATGAATCAATTTGAGCAGTCGAATTCGTAGGGGGCCTGTTCCAGTTGCAACGTGCAATGCAAGCGGGTATGGCCCCCGGTGTCTTTCTCCAGTAGCGTCCAGCGCCCGTCCCGCTGCTCCAGCACCGTGTACCCAAATTGCTGTGTCGCATGGGTTTCAGCCAGTGTGACCCCGGGCGCAAGCTGGAAAAGATTGGGCAGCCACTTCGGGAATTCCGGCTCCAGCAACGATCCCCCAAACCCGGTGATCAGCGTCATCGGTTCGCGCCCCTGAAAGCTGTCTAATTCGAAGGTATGAATATGGCCCTGCAAGGTCAGCTGGATCCCCTCAGGGAAAAAGGCTGGGTAATGCTTTCCTTGCAGTGCGGCGAGAAGGGTGGGATTCCCTTTCTGATATCCCACCAAGGGCAAATAATCGTAGCCCAACACGGGATGGTGCAGCACCAGCCAGTTGTGGCGCCGGTTGCGCGCCAGCGCGGCGACCTGTTCAAATTGTGCCGCATAAGCAGTGACGGCGGCTGTTCCCGGGCCTGGAATTTTTTCCGGGGCCGCTGCCGAGGAGTCAAACACAATTAATTGCTGCTGAGGGCCCAGAGGCACTGCATAGGGCGGCGTAAAATCGGCTTCGGTGGGCGTGGCCTCGTCGCAGGAATGCTTGGGGTCATAGGCGTGCGGATCGAAAAACCTGAACCAACCCTGTCCTGCGCGTGCACAGGATTCGTGATTTCCGCGAGTAAACACCCAGGGGGCGGCCTGCAGCAGCGGGCGCATGGGCTCAAAAAAATCGGCTTCCCAGGTATCCGATCCATATCCATGAGGACTATGGGCGCACCCTTCCGACAAGCAACGGCTCTCGCGATAATGGTAGTCCCCCACATGAATCACCAGATCCGGTTTTTCTGCAGCAGCACTCAGGGCCACCCGGGCCAGGGGCCATGCCTCGGGATCATTGCAGGGCTGATAGGCCGCGGGCCACTTCAGGCGACAACCGGTGTCTCCCAGCAACACGATTTTCCGCGGCACCCCCTTTACTTCAGGAAGTTTCTTTCCATCCAGCAACACCTGCAAGCCGGCGGAGGGCAATACCAGTTCGCAGACCCGTACTGAAAAAATCGCCGGGTGCTCCGGTGAAAGCGGTGTTTCACGGGGCTCGGCCCGGGTGATCATGGGCACCTGATGACCATCGATGTTCAGTGCGGGACATTCCGTCGCACGCGTCACCACCCGCGCAATGGCTTGCCCTTGAGGGCCCAACCCCACATACGAAGAAATTCCGGACCCTGCAATGGCCTGCTGGGCCGACCCCAGCAGGCCAAAGCAAACCATGACCTTAAGGACGTATGGACGCACAGGCGCTTACTGCTTGAATTCCACCCAAATTTGAAACAATCTCGACTGCTCCCTGAGGGCTTCCGGAGGTTGCGGATAAACTGCGTCCTGAACCGCTTGCAGTGCGGCGCGATCGAACATGTTGATACCGCTGGATATGATCACCCGGGCGCCACCCTGCCGCCCCTGATGCAAGCGAAACTCCACACGAGTGCGCCCGGCAAACCGGAGCTCTTCAGCCGCCCTGGGGAAAACCACGGCTGTTTGCACGGCAGCCCGAATTTTGGCTGTATAGTCAGCAAGTATGTCAGCCTCGGCTGGTTTGGATACAGGTGTCGGAGAAGGTTGTACCGGTTTTTCGGCAAATGGGGAAGGGGTTGTGTCCTGCGCCACTGGCGTTTTGAGGGGTTCTGGCGAGGGTGGCGCTGGTTCTGGGGGCACCGGGATTTTTTGGGCCAAAGGGGGCCTTTCCACTTTCCTGGGAGGAGGCGACGCAGGAGGGACAGGCTCCGGAGCCAAACTGCTGAGCTGCAACGTCACCAGGTCTTTCGGCGCAGGCACGGGGCGAAGCATGCCCGCAGTGTAGATGGCGCCTGCCAGGCCGAGCAGCAGGAGTTCCAGCACGAGTGCCAGCGCCAACGCTTTCAGGTCGTCCCGTTGCGCGCCGCCCACCATGGGCCCGTTCTGCAAGATAAAACTACTGGACACGACGGGCTGCAATGGAAACTTGAGAGACTCCTGCCGCTTTGACCGCATCCAGCACCCTCATGACTTTTTGCAGTCCCACTTCCTGGCTCCCGGTAATGGTTACCGCCGTCCTGCTGCCCATAGCCTGGAGCCGTGCCGTCAATTCCTGCAACCCGATGGGCGCATGGTCGACCCGGATTGCCCCATCTTCGGTCAACTCCACCAGTAATTTTGGAGCAGGCAACAATTCGGCCGTACTGCTGGTGGGCAAATGGGTCATCTGACCGGAAGTAGGGATCATCTTCAACACCAGCATGGCAAAAAACACCAATAGAAATAGCATGATGTCAATCATCGGAATGATCTCTATGCGCGCGCGACGTTCCTTCAGGTAACGCATGGAGAAAGCTAGGCAGCCGATTGCAGGTTGAGTTGGATCGTCGTGTCAGACCGGTTCAGGATCATGATCTT
>JAGWPH010000238.1 GCA_028870615.1 Betaproteobacteria bacterium | reverse complement strand
CGCGAGGGGAACCGCGCTTCCCCACACTTGGGCTTGTTTGAATTGCAGCCCCCCGGGTTCTATGGCGAACAGAGTATGCCCTCGTTGTGTGGCCGCGCGCATCATTTCAATGCTGGAATCCTTGGCCGGCTTGAGCTCTTTCAGCGGATCTACGATGAAGGCGATATCCATGGGGGTACTCAGTTGTTTTGTGTCGCAGCCATGTCTTCCAGTTCGAAAGCTGCAGCGAGCATGGCCAATCGTGCGACCACACCGTAGGTATAGAAACGATTGGGGGTCGCATCGGGGGACTGGTTCTGATCCGGGGCGATGGCGGTGGTTTCAAACGCCAACGGCACAAAGTGTGCTCCAGGGGCATTGAGGTTTTCATTGATGCCGCGTTCCGTATGCACCCGATAAAACCCTCCGACCACGTAATGGTCAATCATGTATATCACCGGTTCTGCCACGGCGCCTTCAACGCACTCGTATGTGTAGACCCCTTCCTGAATCAACACTTCGCTCACGGCTTGGCCTTCTTTGATGGTGGACATTTTATTACGTTGTTTACGGTTGAGGCTTTTCAGGTCGTCCGGGCTTTTGACCGTCATAATGCCCATGCCGTAAGTCCCTGCATCTGCCTTGATGATCAGAAAAGGGTCATCCTGGATCCCGTTCTGGGTGTACTTCTCCCGGATTTTCCCAAGCAGCATTTCAACTTGCGTGAACAGGCAGTCCAGGCCTTGCTTATCTGAGAAATCGACTTGACCACAGTGACTGAAATAGGGGTTGATAAGCCACGGATCAATACCCACGAGTTGCCCAAAATTTTCAGCGACGCGGTCGTAAGCGGCAAAATGCCGTGATTTACGTCGAGTGCTCCACCCGGCATACAAAGGAGGAACGATGGGTTGCGACAAACCCTGCAACAGGTCTGGTATGCCAGCAGACAGATCGTTGTTGAGCAAAATGGCGCACGGATCAAAACCCTTCAGTGTCAGTCGATTGCCTGAACGAGAGACGGGTTCCAAAGTCAAGATTTCGCCCGAGGGCAGCGTCACCGGGGTAGGCGCCGTGATTTCCGGGAGCAGACTGCCGATACGGACGGAAAACCCGGCACGTTGCAAAATGGATTTGAGAGAAGCCACATTTTGTAGATAAAACAGGTTACGGGTGTGGTTTTCCGGAATCAACAGGAACTGGCGGGTGTCAGGGCATATTTTTTCAACAGCCATCATGGCAGCCTGGATGCACAGGGGCTCGAATTCAGGGCGCAGATTGTTGAAACCTGCAGGAAACAGGTTGGTGTCTACAGGGGCCAGTTTGAACCCCGCATTGCGTAAATCAACTGAAGTGTAAAACGGGGCGGAATGGTCCTGCCACTGTTGGCGAAACCAGTGTTCTATGCCAGGCATGGCGTCCAGGATATGGTGTTCCAGCGCTTGTAACGGGCCGGTCAAAGCAGTCGTCAGATGGGGAACCATTAAGTGTCCTGTGAAGTGAGCGCTCTTGATTCTATCAGCAGAGCTACGTTGCGAATTGGCCTGAAATAGTACTATAATAGTCTTGTATTGTGTAACTCGTTGGCTAATCAATGATTTTTTATAAAGGACTGCCAGAATCATGATCAAGATAGGCAGAATGACAGACTACGGCACCCTGATCATGACCTATCTGGCGCGTGATTCTGAGCAGCTACATGCCGCCCATGAGATTGCCCAGGCGGTGGGAGTGTCCTTGCCTACGGCCAACAAAGTGCTTAAAACCCTGGCGCGGGCGGGGTTACTGGAATCACAACGTGGCATCAAAGGGGGGTACTTGCTGTCGCGGACACCTGAGCAAATTACCATGGCGGACATTATTCGGGCGCTGGAGGGTCCGGTCGGATTGACCGACTGCGGAACGGCCCAACAGCCTGGAAACTGTAACCGTCAACCCTCCTGCTCGGTCAAAACCAACTGGCAAAGGATCAGCAAAGCGGTCAATGACGCTCTGGCAGGCGTTACCCTGGCAGAGCTGTCCGTACCACCTGTCCATCCCGTTCACATTACCCGCCAACCGGGGCAACCCAGAGTTCAATTATGAATAATACGACTTCCACACTCGAAGGGATCATCAGCCAGGAATACCAGCACGGGTTTGAAACGCTCGTAGAGGCGGATGCTTTGCCGCGTGGTCTGTCGGAAGACACCGTCCGGGTAATTTCTGCAAAAAAGAATGAGCCTGAATTTTTACTGGAATGGCGGCTCTCAGCTTACCGTCGCTGGTTGGAGATGACCCCTCCAGAATGGGCTAGCGTGCATTACCCACCCATTGATTATCAGGACATCATTTATTATTCGGCGCCCAAATCGCAGAAGGATGGCCCCAAAAGCCTGGATGAGGTGGATCCTGAGTTGCTGAAAACTTATGAGAAACTGGGCATCCCGCTGCATGAGCGGGCGATCCTCGCTGGCGTAGCCGTGGACGCTGTTTTTGACAGTGTTTCGGTCGCGACGACGTTTAAAGACAAGCTGGCGGAAAAAGGCATTATCTTCTGTTCGTTTTCCGAGGCTGTTCAACACCATCCCGAATTGGTACGGCAATATCTGGGCTCCGTAGTGCCCGTGCAGGATAATTTTTATGCGGCACTCAATTCCGCCGTATTCAGTGACGGCTCATTTGTCTACATTCCTCCTGGGGTACGTTGCCCCATGGAGTTGTCCACCTATTTTCGCATCAATGCCAAAAATACCGGACAGTTTGAACGCACCCTGATCATCGCGGATCGCGATGCCTATGTCAGCTATTTGGAAGGCTGTACTGCCCCCATGCGAGATGAGAACCAGTTGCATGCTGCCGTGGTGGAGTTGGTCGCCCTGGAAAATGCCCAGATCAAATACTCGACGGTTCAAAACTGGTACCCCGGTGACAAGGAAGGCCGCGGAGGGATCTACAATTTTGTGACCAAACGGGGAGACTGTCGCGGGGCCCATTCAAAAATTTCCTGGACCCAGGTAGAAACCGGTTCAGCCATCACCTGGAAATACCCCAGCGTTATCCTTCGTGGGGATCATTCGGTGGGTGAATTCTATTCCGTTGCGCTGACCAATCACCGGCAGCAGGCAGATACCGGTACCAAGATGATTCACATGGGTAAAAATACCCGGAGCACCGTTGTTTCGAAGGGGATTTCGGCAGGATACGGCCATCAAGCCTACCGTGGACTGGTGCGTATCGCGCGCGCGGCCAGCGGTGCGCGCAACTACACCCAGTGCGACTCCTTGTTGTTGGGCGACAAGTGTGCCGCACACACTTTTCCATACATCGAAGTCAAGAATGCGTCTGCCAAGGTGGAACATGAAGCGTCCACCTCACGTATCGGGGAGGATCAGCTGTTTTTTTGCCGTCAACGCGGACTGTCCGCCGAAGATGCTGTTTCGATGATTGTTAACGGGTTCTGCAAAGAAGTGTTCAAGGAATTGCCCATGGAGTTCGCCGTAGAAGCCCAAAAGCTTCTTGGCGTCAGTCTGGAAGGCAGCGTCGGTTAAAGTCGTATATCAGGAATTTATCATGCTCATTATCAAGGATCTTCATGCGTCGGTTGGGGACAAACCCATCCTCAATGGTATTAATCTCGAAATAAAGGCGGGTGAAATCCACGCCATCATGGGGCCCAATGGGTCTGGAAAAAGTACTTTATCGAATGTGCTGGCTGGTCGCGAAAATGCGACAGTCACTTCAGGATCTGTTCTCTATCAGGGGAAAGACCTGCTGGCGCTGGCCATCGAAGAGCGTGCGCGGCAAGGCATTTTTCTGGCGTTTCAATATCCGGTCGAGATTCCCGGCGTCGGCAATGTGTATTTGCTGAAAGCAGCGCTCAACGCGCAGCGTAAGCATCGTGGTTTGCCTGAGCTGGATGCACTGGATTTTCTGGCGTTGGTCAAAGACAAGATGAAGTTGATGGAAATGAACGAATCCATGCTCTACCGTTCCGTCAATGAAGGGTTTTCTGGTGGCGAGAAAAAACGCAACGAAATTCTACAGATGGCAGTGCTGGAGCCCAAGCTTGCCATTCTGGACGAAACCGATTCAGGACTGGATATTGATGCACTCAAGATCGTTGCGAATGGTGTCAACAGTCTACGTGCCGAGGATCGCGCCATGATTTTAGTGACCCATTACCAGCGCTTGCTGGACTATATCAAACCCGACTTCGTGCATGTCCTGGTGGGCGGCAAAATCGTTCGTTCCGGAGGTCCGGAGCTGGCCCATGAGCTGGAAAAGCAAGGGTATGCCTGGATTAGTGATGAAGGCACGGGCGTAGCAGAGGTACAGCCTAAATCATGAGTGCGGCCATTCAGCACTATCAATCAGAATTTGAGCGCGTAGCGCCATTACTGCCCTGGCGGGATTCTGCCCCATGGCATGCCTGGCGACAATCGGGATGGTCACGTTTTGCCGAGCAGGGATTTCCCTCTACGCGCCATGAGGAATGGAAATACACTAGCGTTGCTGTTCTGGAGAAACTGGCGTTGTCTTGCACTCCGGTCGTTCCAGAGACCATGGCGTGGGCCCTGCTGAAGGAAAAATCAGTGCTGCCCGACGCGAGTCATCGTCTGGTTTTTGTCGACGGTGTTTACCAACCCAAGCTTTCCAGTGTAGGGGAGTTGCCATCCGGACTCCGGATGGGCGCAATTTCTGATCAATCTGCACGGGACAGCATCAGACTTCAAGGGTTGCTGGAACAGGCGCAGCGACGCACACCTTTTGCTGCACTGAATGCAGCCTTTATGACGGAAGGTGCCTGGGTGACTGCGGATGTCGGCGTTCATCTGGACGAGCCGCTGTTGATCATGTATGTAGCGACCAAAGGGCGGCGCGCCATGCATGTGGTCAATGCCTATGAAGCGGCTGCAGAAAGTACCTTTGCCGTGGTTGAGCAGTATCTTGGCATGACAGATGAGCCCTACCTGGTCAATGAGGTCACGGGAGTGACCCTGGAACAGGGGGCAAAAATCACACATGTCAAAATTCAACAGGAGGGGCCTCGCTCTTATCACATCGCCGCGTTACAGGCCTTGCAAAAACGCGAAAGCCGATTTGATTCGCATTCCTTTGCGCTTTCTGGCGCACTGGGACGCAACGATATCGAATCTGCTCTGGTAGAACCGGGTGCCGCAGTGTCCATGAGAGGGTTGTACCGCGTGGCAGGGCGTGAACTTCAGGATTTTCACACCACCATTCGCCACGATAGCCCGGATTGTTCCAGCGACGAATGCTTCAAAGGGGTACTGAACGATTCGGGGCGCGCGGTATTCAACGGCAAGATTCGGGTTGCACCCGATGCGCAGCATACGATATCTCAACAGACCAACCACAACCTGTTGCTGTCAGACCAGGCTGAAGTGGACACCAAGCCACAACTGGAAATTTTTGCTGATGATGTCAAATGTAGCCACGGTGCCACAGTAGGGCAGCTGGATGAAGAGCAATGGTTTTATTTGCGCTCACGTGGTCTCTCTTCCGAGCACGCACGAACCCTGCTGATTGAGGCGTTTGCCCTGGATATCGTGACCGGGATTGAACATCCTGTGTTGCGCAGCGCTTTGGAGTCCCTGCTGCGGAGTACAGCCCATGTTTGATGTGCAGGCTTTGCGCAACGCGTTTCCCATTCTGAAGCGGGAAGTTCATGGCCGTCCGCTGGTCTATCTGGATAACGCTGCTACCAGTCAAAAACCGCGTTCGGTCATTGAAGCGGAGTGTCATTATTACGAAGTCCTGAATGCCAATATTCACCGGGGTGTTCATACGCTTAGCCAGGAAGCAACTGACGCTTTCGAAGGCGCACGCGACAAGGTACGGGACTTTTTGAACGCCCGCCGACGTGAAGAAATCATCTTTACCCGAGGGGCTACCGAGGCGATCAATCTGGTGGCACACAGCTGGGGGCGCTCCCAGCTCAAGCCAGGCGATGAGATCCTGGTCAGCGAAATGGAACACCATGCCAACATTGTTCCCTGGCAGATGTTGTGCGAAGCGACGGGCGCTGTGCTGAAAGTGATTCCTATCGACGAACGGGGCGCCCTGGCAGCAGGCGCAGTAGCGTCACTGATTAACCCGCGCACCAAATTGGTGGGCATTACCCAAGTCTCCAATGCGCTGGGGACGGTCAATCCAGTCGCCGAAATCATTCGTCTCGCGCATCAGGTCGATGCAGTGGTATTGCTGGATGGCGCTCAAGCCGTGCCGCATATGGCAGTGGATGTGACAGCCCTGGATTGTGATTTCTATGTATTTTCAGGACATAAATTGTACGGCCCAACCGGAATCGGTGTGTTGTACGGGAAGCGGTCCTTGCTTGAAAAAATGCCTCCTTACCAGGGAGGTGGCGACATGATCTCCCAAGTCACCTTCCAGAAAACCACGTACAACCAGTTGCCCTACAAATTTGAAGCCGGGACCCCCCACATTGCGGGCGTTGTGGGACTGGGTGCGGCCATTGATTTTGTCCTTTCCGTGGGACTGGAAGCGATCGCAGCCCATGAAGACCGGTTGTTAGCCTATGCCACGCAGCAGGCTGAACGATTCGAGGGCCTAAAAATAATTGGAACCGTTCCAGGCAAAGCCAGCATCCTTTCCTTTGTACTGAAGGGCGTTCACCCCCATGACATTGGCACCATCCTGGATAGCGAGGGAGTAGCCATTCGAACAGGGCATCACTGCGCCATGCCGGTCATGGATCATTATGGTGTGCCGGCAACGGCAAGGGCTTCGTTTGCTCTGTACAACACGGCGGAGGAAGTGGACGCGCTGTTTGGTGCCCTGCGTCGGGTTGAGGAGCTATTTTTGAAATGAGTGATCTGCGCGATCTATATCAGGAAGTGATCTTTGATCACAACCGGCACCCAAGAAATTTTGGCCCGCTTATCGACGCCAATCGTCACGCTGACGGGTTCAACCCGCTTTGTGGAGACCGACTGACGCTTAACCTGCGAGTGCAGGACGGAGTGATTCAAGACGTACGTTTTGAAGGGTCCGGTTGCGCCATTTCGACTGCTTCGGCTTCACTCATGACTGAAGCTCTGAAAGGCAAAACAGAAGCGGAAGCGGCAGTGCTGTTTGAAGGTTTTCACCATATGGTCATGGGGGAAAAAACGACAGTTGAGCTGGGCAAGCTTGCAGTACTGGCAGGAGTAAGCGAATTTCCTGCAAGGGTCAAATGTGCTTCTTTGGCGTGGCATACCCTGAATGCCGCACTTAAAAATGAATCGGATCCAGTATCCACGGAGTGATCATGTCAGTGTATGAATGGCTGGGAAAATCCGAGCCAACCCCTGCAGATGAAACAGAAGCCCCCGGTGCTCGGAAAGTATTGGAAGAATCCGTGATTGCCGTGCTCAAGACCATTTTTGATCCGGAAATTCCGGTCAACATTTATGATCTGGGTCTGATCTATGGCATCTCCATCGATCCGGAATCCGCCCATGTGGATATTCAAATGACGCTGACTGCGCCAGGTTGTCCAGTGGCACAGACGTTTCCGGGCGAGGTGGAGCAGCGGGTCATGGAAGTCCCCGGTATTAACAGCGCCAAGGTAGAGCTGGTCTGGGAGCCACCTTGGACCCGCGATCGCATGAGCGAGGCGGCCATGTTGAATCTCGGTATGCTCTAAGGTCAGTTTTACACTATTGTTTTACCATCCGGCAGTGCCGATTCCCTAAACAATGGGAATGATCAGGGAAGATCGGTTACCGGAAGGCGTCATGGCTTTGCGGTGGTCTACAGTAGAGCCCTGATTGGCGTTACCGCGTTGCTGGTGCAAGTGGAAGTCCCTCTGGCCAACGGCCTACCACAGTTCAATCTGGATGGGATTTCACGGGTCAAACCCGAACTGTACCTTTGTCGGTACGATGACGCAGATGGAAAAATCCGGCCGCGAGTGGCAGGGGAAACCGGATTTATCAGCAAAGCCATGCTCCTGAAATACATCGATGGTGACAATATCCGCACGGAAGAGTTTTCAGGTTACTGATGACGGCTTAAGAACAGGTCATGAAAATCAGGATTAAAAGGGTATATGAACAGCCGGACAGGCATGATGGCCGGCGTATCCTTGTGGACAGGCTCTGGCCACGCGGCTTAACAAAGGAAAAAGCATGCGTTGACCTGTGGCTCAAAGAGATTGCTCCCAGCACGAAACTCCGGAAATGGTTCGGCCATGACCCGGGCAGGTGGGAAGAGTTCAAGAAACGGTATCTCGCTGAACTCAAAGGCAATAGCGAGCAAATCCAGCTCTTGAAGCAGGCGTTAGCCAAGGACACGGTGACGCTTGTCTATGGCGCAAAGGACGAAGAGCATAACGAGGCGATTGTCATCCAGGAAAACGGTGCGTTATTCCGTTAACTGGAGGGGAGTGAGTGGCGTACGAGAATAGGCAGGGGAAGGACACTTTTAACTCGACAGAGGACGCTGAAAGCGGCCGGTGATCTCTCGAGCTAAGGCCATAAATCACCACCTGCAGGCTGACACCCACACAGCACATCATGGCCGAAGTGGAGGTAAGGACCGGGCGCGCGCACGCCGTTATTATTTGAGAATGGAGCGG
>JAGWPH010000237.1 GCA_028870615.1 Betaproteobacteria bacterium | reverse complement strand
CACCCGCATCACGATCAGCAATTCATCGGCCCATTGATCCTTCACCGCTTTGAGCCGGGTGGCGTAGTCCAAGGCTGCCTTGGGATCATGGATCGAGCATGGGCCCACAATGACCACCAATCGATCGTCCGCGCCATGCAGGATGCGATGAATCTGCTTGCGGGTTTCATAGACGACCCGCGTCGCTTCCGCCGAAAGGGGAAACTCACGCAACAAGTGCACGGGAGGGAGCAATTCCTTGATTTCGCGAATGCGAACATCGTCAATTTTTTGAGGCACAGCAGTCGTCATCGTCTGAGTTTCCTGCCTTTCAGGCCATTACAGTCATCTAAAAACCGGCTATTTTATCAGACACTAGCCTGTGCCGCCCACTGTCAAACCATCGATCCGCAAAGTGGGCTGTCCCACTCCCACAGGAACACTCTGCCCTTCCTTCCCGCAGACACCAACGCCAGGATCAAGCGCCAGATCATTGCCGATCATGGAGACCCGCGTCAGCACGTCCGGGCCGTTGCCGATAAGCGTGGCTCCTTTCACGGGATACACCAGTTTGCCCTTTTCGATCAGCCAGGCTTCTGCCGCGGAAAAAACAAACTTGCCGCTCGTGATGTCCACCTGCCCGCCGCCAAAATTAACAGCATACAAACCATGCTCTACCGACGCGATAATCTCTGCCGGATCGCGCTGGCCGCCAAGCATGTAAGTGTTGGTCATGCGTGGTAGTGGAATATGCGCAAAGGATTCACGACGACCGTTGCCCGTCAGGGGCATACCCATCAGGCGGGCGTTGAGACTATCCTGAAGATAGCCCTTGAGAATGCCATCTTCGATCAAAGTAGTGCACTGGGTACGATTGCCCTCGTCGTCCTGATTGAGGGAACCGCGTCTATTGGCAATGGTCCCATCGTCCAGAACGGTTACACCGGGTGCCGCCACGCATTCACCAATGCGCCCGGCAAATGCAGAGGTTCCTTTACGGTTAAAATCGCCTTCCAGACCATGGCCAATAGCCTCGTGTAGCAAAATCCCCGGCCAGCCCGAACCCAGTACCACAGTCATCATGCCCGCAGGTGCCGGGCGTGCGGCCAGATTGGTCATGGCCTGATCTACTGCTTTACGGGCATAGTCCTGCAGCATGGCATCCGTGAAATACTCATACCCAAACCGCCCCCCACCGCCCGCGGAACCCTGCTCCCGAACACCACCTTCTTCAGCAATGACCTGGATGGATACGCGAACCAATGGGCGTACGTCCGCACTGAGATGACCATCGCTGCGCGCCACCAGAACCAATTCGTATTCTCCCGCCAGAGAAGCCATGACTTGTGTGACACGCGAATCCATGCTTTTGGCAAAGCGTTCCAACCGCTCCAGCAGGCTGACCTTATCGGCATCCTGCAGAGTAACCAAGGGATCGTGGGGAAGGTAGAGACGCGGCGCTTCTGGGCTTGTCCGGAGGATCTGCTGCTGACCGCTGTGTCCAGAACGCCCAATGGCACGGGTGGCCAATGCCGCCTGTTCCAGGGAAGCCAGTTGAATATCGTCAGAGTAGGCAAATGCCGTTTTTTCTCCGCTGATTGCTCGCACCCCCACCCCTTGCTCGATATGAAAGGAGCCTGATTTGACGACGCCTTCTTCCAGGCTCCACCCTTCACTGCGACTGTATTGAAAATACAGGTCTGCATAGTCCACCTGGTGCGTGAGAATCTGGCCGAATACACGATCCAGACTTCCGCTGTCGAGTGCATAGGGAGTCAGAAGAGCAGCTTCGGCAATAGCGAGCGGTTGACTAGACATTATTTATTTCCTGTTCTGGTTTTTTTGGGCGCAGGAAGGCCCACGGTACGATGAGACAACGCTGGCAGATTAGTCCGCAACTCGGCTTGATGAATCGGGTTGACACCAGCGATCACCACACCGGAACCACGCGGCAACT
>JAGWPH010000236.1 GCA_028870615.1 Betaproteobacteria bacterium | reverse complement strand
TGCCCGATATGGATATCCCCGTTGGCATAAGGGGGTCCGTCATGCAGGGTAAATCGGGGACGGCCTGCGCAATGGGTGCGTAATTTTCGGTAGCGCTGTTGCCGTTGCCAGGCCGCGAGCCATACGGGCTCCCGTTTGGCGAGATCGGCCCGCATTGGAAAGGGGGTATCAGGCAGATTGAGGGTTTTTTTGAAATCGGTCATGTGGAAGGGTCGGTTGCTTGCGCAAAATAGTCTCGGGCTGTAGCGGTATCGTGGGCAATCTGCCGGGTCATTGTTTCCAGGCTGTCAAATCGGGTCTCGTCGCGAATTTTGTGCAGAAAGTGCACATGAATTCTGGCACCGTAAATGCTGCGGTCAAAGTCGAACAGGTGTACTTCCAGCAGCCACTCTCCGCTGTCGCTTACGGTGGGGCGCGTGCCCAGACTCGCGACGCCAGTCCAGGATGATGCACCCAGCCCGCTCACCGACACGGCAAAAATACCCGACAGTGGGGCCACGCGCCTGTTGAGACGGATATTGGCGGTGGGGTACCCCAGCGTTCGGCCCAGCTGTTGTCCCGTGCTGACCCGGCCGCTGATGAAAAAAGGGCGCCCCAGCAGCTGCCGGGCCAGATCCATGCGACCTGCGGCCAAGGCATCGCGAACTGCGCTGCTGGATACGCGCAGACCGGCAGCCATCACGCTGGACAAAGCAAAGCATTCAAATCCCCGGGCGGCACCGACCCGCTGCAATGTTTCAAAGTCCCCAGTCCGTTGGGCACCAAAACGAAAATCATCACCCACCAGTAGCCAGCGTGTCCGCAACCGATTCACCAACCACTCTGTGACGAACGCTTCGGCGGGCATGGCCGCCAGCGTCCGGTTGAAACGCAGGACAGTGACCTGATCGATGCCCGCGGCATCCAGTAGTTCCAGTTTTTCGCGCAGGGTGGTCAACCGGGGAGGCGCCTCGCGTGGCGAAAAAAACTCGCGAGGATGCGGCTCAAAAGTGACAACGCCCGTAGCCAACCCCAGCGATTTGGCCGCCAGAAGAAGGGCGTGCAACATCGCCTGATGACCCAGATGGACGCCGTCGAAATTTCCGATGGTCAGTGCCATGGGCCTGTCGCTAACGGCAGGGGTTCCCAGGTGAATGCGCATGGCTCTGGCAGGCAAAACCCTGATTCTATCTGATTTGCCCGGTTCTGCCAGATCAGAAAAACAGCTTGGCGGCGATCATCAGCAGCAGTGTGGCCAGGAGCAGGCGCGACAGCTTTTCCGGGATGTGGGCGTTGAGATGAGACCCCAACCAGATCCCGGGAATGGAACCCAGCAACAGATTGACCAGCAAGGCGTAATTGACGTGCCCCAAGGACAAATGTCCCAGTCCTGCGAGCAGTGTAAGCGGCACCGCATGGGCAATATCGGTTCCAACGATTCTGGGAATGGGCATTTTGGGATAAAGCGCAATCAGAACGGCAGTGCCCAATGCTCCGGCGCCTACCGAGGAAACGGTGACCAACAGTCCGATCAGAGCCCCCAAGGCCACTGTCAGGCCTACTGGATAGCTGGTTGCATTGTCGGGTTGAAGGTTGCAACGATTGCCGCTTAGCCCACACAGCAATGCTCCCGCAGTGAGAACCAGTGCGATTCCCAAGCCATACTGGATAAGCGACTCAAAGTGGGGTACCGGTTTGACGTCGCGCAATACCCACAAGGTGACCAGGCTTGCGGGGGCGCTTCCAAGAATCAGGAGTCGCACAGCCTTCCAGTCGATATTGTTCTTGCGAGCGTGGACCACGACCCCGCTGGCCTTGGTTGCTGCGGCATAGAGCAGATCAGTGCCTACGGCGGTCGAAGGGGAAATGCCAAAGACCATCACCAGCAGTGGCGTCATCAACGATCCGCCACCCACCCCGGTGAGCCCGACCAGGGCGCCTCCCAGCAACCCCGAAATTGCATATGACCATTCCATGAAACACCCCTGACGCTTTGGCAACACGCTGCGGAACGCCATGTTAACCACAGGTCTATAGATATATTAAGTAATATTGTGTTAGCTTTATGTAACTCAAAGTTCTATCAGGAGGGTTTCATGAAGCTCCAGCAACTGCGTTATCTGGTGGAAGTTGCCCAGGCAGGCCTTAATGTGTCCCAGGCGGCCGAGAACCTGCATACCTCCCAGCCTGGCGTGA
>JAGWPH010000235.1 GCA_028870615.1 Betaproteobacteria bacterium | reverse complement strand
GATTACAGCCCGGAGAGTCCTTTGTGGTGCAGGGAGGGTCGCGCGGTCTCGGTACTACGGCCATTCAGTTGATCAAGGCTTTTGGACACCCGGTCTACGCCACCGCTGGCAGCCCGGAAAAATGTGCCGCATGCGAAGCGCTTGGTGCTGATCGTGCCATCAATTATAAAACCGAGGATTTTGTGGCAGTTATCAAGGAAATCACCGGAGGTCGCGGTGTGGACGTCATTCTGGACATGGTTGCGGGGGACTACATCCCTCGTGAGATCAAGGCGTTGGCGGATGATGGCCGGCTTGTCCTGATCGCTTTCCTGGGCGGGGCGAAGTCCCAGGTCAATATGGCTGAGGTAATGCAGCGTCGTCTGGTGATTACAGGCTCCACACTGCGCCCCCGCAATGTGGCGTTCAAGGCGGCCATTGCCCAGAAACTGCGGGCAATAGTCTGGCCATTGCTGGATGCCGGCCATATCAGACCAGTGATCCATGCGACCTTTCCCATGGCCGATGCCGCCGCGGCGCATACACTCATGGAATCGGGTGCCCATGTGGGCAAGATTGTATTGACACGATAGTTGTTTCCTTGGATACCCTCACCTCATCGGAATTCTGGGTCGGCCTGTTCCAGATCGTCGGTATCGACATTGTCATGAGCGGGGATAATGCTGCTGTCATCGCGCTCGCTGCGCGCAATTTAAAGGGGCGGCAGCGCCACTCCGCTGTGGTTCTAGGCAGTTTGGGAGCGGTGATCCTGCGCGTATTGTTGACGATTGTCGCGGTCCAGCTGCTGGCATTGTCTTATTTGCAAACTGTTGGGAGCCTGTTGTTGCTTTGGGTGGCCTACCGTCTGGTATTGCCGGCCAAGAAGTTGGAAAAGGGCGAGTTGGGGCGAGATCCTGGCCTGATGGAAGCCGTGTGGGCCATCGTCATCGCCGACGTGGTCATGAGCCTGGACAACGTTCTGGGCCTTGCTGCAGTGGCTCGCGGCAACTGGTTATTGCTGACTATCGGGTTGGCGATCAGCATTTTGCTGATCGTGATCGGGAGCAGTTTGCTACTGCGCTTGATGACACGCTATCCCGTCATCGTGATCCTGGGGGGTGCGCTCCTGGGCTACGTGGCTGGAGATCTGCTGTTGTCCGATCCCATCTGGCACAGTGTGGAATGGCTCGGTGGATTCTGGATCCACAACAGCCTGCCGGTGCTTTTTGCGGTTGCGGTCGCCTTATTTGGAATGCGGCGTACGGGTTGATTCACCCTCTGCTTCGCCGTGCTGATGCTGGCGCAGGTGTGCAAATTGCGCATCGTAGGTCTTTCCTACAATGCGGACCAATACTCCGGTGGTCCAGCCAAAAGTAAACAATCCCGACATGGCGATGAACAAGGCCAGTTGGCGCCATCCCTGGGGGAGCAGGAGATCGCCGTAACCCAATGTCGTATAGGTTTCTCCCGCAAAATAAAATGCCGTCCTGAAATCGGGCATGGCATGAATGGCATTGACGATAGTGGCGATGACCAGGATTTCAAAGAGGTGCGTCATCAGAATAAGCGTTACCAGATAGAAGAAGTATATTTGACGGCGCAGTTCGTTTCTTGCATTGAGATAGTCCGGCCAGTTCAGTTCAAAGCGGTGCATGACCACGTACATGCCAGCACTGTGAATTAGCATGGAAATCAACAACATTGTGATGCCAAGCAAAATTTCTACGACGGGCCACATTTTTGTTTCCAGGATAGGTGTCGGGATGAGTGGTGTTGCTCGTGTGGTGCTGGTGCCCCCGGCAGGAATCGAACCTCTAGGATTTACGCGGCTTCCGGCTCGGTGCGGGTAATTTTCATGGCGAGCATGGCGTCAATTTCGCCCACCGGGATCCTTTTCACGGCGTTTAACGTCAGTTTACCAGAGGCTATCAGTTTCCGAATGGTAGGACGAGAAACCTCAAGCATGTCCGCCGCCTGGGTAATGGTCACATGGCGCGGCCTGGGGTGGGATTCGGCGTATAAACGAACGGCCTGCAAGGCAATCTCAAGGTCTGTCATTCGATCACCTCACTGACGCCGATTCTTTCTTTGATTTTGGTCATGGTTTTACCTCTCCGAAATCTGTGACGGTTGGCGATGGCAGCGGCATCCAGTGGGTC
>JAGWPH010000234.1 GCA_028870615.1 Betaproteobacteria bacterium | reverse complement strand
TTTTATGAAAAAGGGCGGGGTTCGCCATGAGTCATTATCTCTTTTCCTCGGAGTCGGTCTCCGAAGGGCATCCGGACAAAGTTGCAGACCAGATCTCTGATGGCGTGCTGGACGCCATTCTAGCTCAGGATCCCAAGGCGCGCGTTGCTTGTGAAACACTTACCAGCACCGGGCTGATCGTGATTTCCGGAGAAATCACCACAAGCGCCCAGATCAATTACATTGATGTGGCCCGTGACGTGGTGAGACGCATCGGTTACAACAGCTCGGAGATTGGGTTTGATTATCAGACCTGCGCAGTACTGACCGCGCTCAATCGGCAAAGTCCGGACATCGCCCAGGGCGTGGATGAAGGGCGCGGTCTGGACCTGGATCAGGGTGCCGGCGATCAAGGAATCATGTTCGGTTACGCCTGTGATGAAACCGATACCCTGATGCCGCTCCCCATTCATCTCGCACATCGGCTGGTTCAACGTCAGGCGGAATTGCGTAAGGATGGACGCTTGCCGTTTCTGCGTCCCGATGCCAAGTCCCAGGTCAGTGTGCGTTACGTGGATGGAAAGGCGGTGGGGATCGAGACGGTTGTGTTGTCCACCCAGCATGATCCGGATGTGACACATGAGCGTTTGTCTGAAGCGGTGATCGAAGAAATCGTCAAACCGGTCATTCCGGCGGCGTTGCTTGGGCCGCAGACCCGATATTTGATCAATCCCACGGGGCGTTTTGTCATCGGCGGACCCATGGGCGATTGCGGGCTCACCGGACGCAAGATTATTGTGGATACCTATGGGGGAGCAGCACGTCATGGTGGGGGTGCATTTTCCGGGAAAGACCCTTCCAAGGTGGATCGTTCCGCCGCGTATGCGATGCGCCATGTCGCTAAAAATATTGTGGCCGCCGGATTGGCCCGTCGCTGCGAAGTCCAGGTGGCTTATGCCATCGGCGTGGCAAAACCCGTCAGCATGATGGTCAACACTTTTGGCACCGGCAAACTCACTGACGAACGATTGGCTGAACTGGTGCTGCAACATTTTGATCTGCGCCCCAAAGGGATCATCCAGTTCCTCGACCTGCTGCGTCCGATTTACAGCAAAACTGCAGCCTATGGTCATTTTGGGCGGGAAGAGCCCGAATTCACCTGGGAGGCCCGGGATCGGGTCGAAACCTTGCGTGCAGAAACTTAAGGAGTCCTGTTCATGAGTGCCGTGCCCCAAACCCAGTCCGTTCCAGATTATAAAGTCGCCGATATAGCCCTTGCCCATTGGGGGCGGATGGAAATTGATATTGCCCAGAACGAAATGCCCGGTTTGATGGCGCTGCGTGAAGAATTTTCCGGGCAGCAACCGCTCAAGGGTGCGCGTATCGGGGGCTGTCTGCACATGACCATCCAGACCGCCGTGTTGATTGAAACTTTAGTGGCCCTGGGTGCCGAGGTCCGCTGGAGCTCCTGCAACATTTTTTCTACCCAGGATCAGGCTGCGGCAGCCATTGCGGCAGCCGGGATTCCTGTATTCGCCTGGAAAGGGGAAACCGAGGAAGAATTCTGGTGGTGTATTGAAAAGACTATTTTTGGTCCTGATGGTTGGATCCCCAATATGATTCTGGATGATGGCGGAGACCTGACGTCGGTGATGCACGACAAGTATCCGGACATGTTGCAGCATATTCGCGGCATTTCGGAAGAAACCACCACCGGGGTTCACCGTCTCAACGAAATGATGAAGAAGGGCGAGCTCAAGTGCCCGGCGTTCAATGTCAACGACTCGGTGACCAAGTCCAAGTTCGACAACCTTTACGGCTGTCGCGAATCCCTGCTGGACGGCATCAAGCGTGCTACGGATGTCATGGTAGCGGGCAAGATTGCCGTGGTTGCTGGTTATGGCGATGTGGGCAAAGGTTGCGCGCAAGCTTTTCGAGGCATGGGCGCGACGGTCTGGGTAACCGAGATCGATCCGATCTGCGCATTGCAGGCTGCCATGGAAGGATACCGTGTTGTCGCCATGGATGAAGTGGCCCATCAGGGAGACATTTTTGTTACTGCCACCGGCAATGTGGGCGTTATCACCCACGATCATATGCGGGTGATGAAGCACGATGCCATTGTCTGCAATATCGGGCATTTCGATTCGGAGATTGATATTGCCGCCCTGCGCCAGTATCGCTGGGAAAACATCAAGCCCCAGGTGGACCATGTGCTCTTTCCCGATGGCAAGCGCATCATCGTGCTGGCCGAGGGGCGTCTCGTCAATCTGGGGTGTGCCACGGGGCATCCCAGTTTTGTGATGTCAGCTTCCTTCACCAATCAGGTCATGGCTCAGATCGAGTTGTGGACTAATCCCGGCAAGTATCCGGTGGGCGTTTATGTTCTTCCCAAGCATCTGGATGAAAAGGTTGCCCGTCTGCACCTCAAAAAAATCGGGGCCCATCTGACGGTGTTAACTCCCAAGCAGGCCGAATACCTGAGTATCAGCCCTTCCGGACCCTACAAACCTGAGCATTACCGTTATTGAGCGTGGAGTGATCTTGCAAAGTCAGCAGCGTTACCCCAAAGTTTTCAGCTTTGAATTTTTTCCGCCGAAAACTCCCGAAGGCGTGGAAAAACTTCGCCGCACCAGGCGTCAGTTGGCGCAGCTCAAGCCCGCCTTTTTTTCAGTGACCTACGGGGCGGGAGGGACCACGCGTGAGCGAACGCTCGAGACCGTACTCGAAATCCGTAGCGAAGGGCATCCGGCAGCGCCTCATCTGTCCTGTATCGGCTCGACGCGGGAAAATATCGCGGAAGTCCTGAAACAATATCGGGAGCATGGCATTCGTCATCTGGTGGCGTTGCGCGGCGATTTGCCTTCAGGAACTTTTGGTGGAGGAGACTTTCGTTATGCCAACGAGCTGGTCGAGTTCATCCGCAAGCAATCCGGCGACCATTTTCACATCGAAGTGGCGGCCTATCCCGAAGTGCATCCGCAGGCACGTTCAGCGCAGGAAAATCTTCAGCACTTCAAGCGTAAGGTGGAAGCTGGTGCCAATGCCGCCATTACCCAGTATTTCTACAATCCGGAGGCTTACTTCAACTTCGTGGAGGAGTGTGAGGCAGCGGGGTTGGATTTGCCCATTGTGCCGGGAGTGATGCCGATCGCCAATTTTTCGCAGCTCAGTCGGTTTTCAGAAGGCTGCGGCGCGGAGATTCCACGCTGGATCCGCATGAAAATGCTGGGGTATGGCGATGACACAGCTTCCATCAAGGCTTTTGGGCTGGATGTGGTGACCCAGATGTGCGACCGGTTGCTTTCGGCAGGAGCTCCCGGTCTGCACTTTTACACCATGAACTCAGCAGGACTGACCAGCGTGATCTGGGATCGGCTGCACCTGTCCGAGCATTGATCAGGCAGCCCTGATTTTTTGTTGTGCCGCCTTGGCGTGTTGTTCGGCGTAGGACTGATGGGCAGCTGCTTCTGCGTAACCCAGCTTGATGGGGTAGCCCATGTCGATCAGCACGGAGCCTAACGCGGACAGGCACAACATGACGTTCTCCGATTTGGCCGAATAGCCCATCAAGCCAAAGCGCCAGATCTTGCCTGCCAGGGGCCCCAGCCCGGCGCCGATTTCCAGATTAAATTCTTCCAGCAATGCCTTGCGTACCTGAGCTTCGTCAATGCCTTCGGGAACCTTGACGGCATTGAGCTGCGGCAGCCGATATTCTTCCTTGACCAGGTATTCCAGGCCCATGGCTTCCAACCCGGCCTTGAGTGCCAGATAGTGGCGGGTATGGCGGGCCCAGGCATTTTCCAGACCTTCTTCGCGAACCTGCAACAGGGCTTCATGCAGTGCAAACAGCCCATTGATGGGTGCCGTATGGTGGTAAGTGCGGTTGGTGTTGCCCCAATAGCCCAGCACCAGATCGAGATCCATGAACCAGCTGTGGCAGCGTTCCTTGCGGTTGCGCACCAGAGCGACGACGCGATCGTTGAAGGACGCTGGGGACAGGCCAGGGGTACAGGAAAGACATTTCTGGCTACCTGAATAGACTGCATCAATGCCCCATTCATCTACAAACAGCGGGGTCCCCGCAAGCTGCGTGACCGCGTCCACAATAGTCAGGGCGTCATAGCGATGGGCAATTTCCACCAGGGTTTTGGCATCGGACATGCAGCCGGTTGAGGTTTCGGCCAGGACAAAAGCCACAACTTTGGTGTCAGGATGCTTTTTGAGTGTTTCTTCCAGCTTGTTGGGATCCACCGGCTCGCCCCAGGTGTCATCGATGACGATGGCTTTACCGCCACAGCGTTCGACATTTTCGATCATGCGACCGCCAAATACGCCGTTGCGACAGACAATGACCTTGTCTCCCGAGTTGACCATGTTGACAAAGCACATTTCCATGCCCACCGAGCCAGGTCCCGAAGCGGGAAAAGTCAGCTGGTTATCCGTTTGATAGACATAGCGCAACAATGTTTTGAGCTCGTCCATCATGTCAACGAACACTGGGTCCAGATAACCGATGCAGGGCAGCGACATCGCAGCCAGAACGCGCGGTGTGATCTCGGAGGGTCCCGGCCCCATCAGGGTGCGTTGCGGTGGGTAGAACGAGCTGATTTTCTTGGGGGGCAAATGCTGAATCGTGGGGTTCATGGTGGCGGGTTTCCCAAAAATTAATTTTTTATTTTATCAGAGTTTCCGGCCTTCACGAAATGGATGCGTGGGCCTTTGACCGAGGACAGGCGCAGTGCGCCGCGTTCCGGCGTTTCTTCGTCGAACAGGGTATCGCCTTCAGGATCGGCATGTCGACCGGGCTCCAGGTTGGCGAAATCGAACAGTGTGGTATCGGCTAGATGCGAGGGAGTGACGGATTGCAAGGCCAGGAAGATGTTATCCACGCGTCCCGGAAATTCCTTGTCCTGTTGCTTCAGCCAGTCTTTGATGGCGCGTCGCTTGAGGTTTTCCTGTGAGCCGCACAGATCACAGGGAATGATGGGGAACCGCATGTGTCGGGCGTAAGTGGCCAGATCTTTTTCGGTGCAGTAAGCCAGCGGCCGGATGACCGTGTGATAGCCGTCGTCGGTGACCAGCTTGGGAGGCATGGCCTTGAGGCGGCCCCCATAAAACATGTTGAGAAACAGGGTTTCGATGATGTCGTCCCGGTGGTGTCCCAGAGCAATCTTGTTGGCGCCGATTGCTTTGGCTGTGCGGTAGATGACACCACGGCGCAGACGGGAGCAGAGGGAACAGGTTGTTTTGCCTTCAGGAATTTTTTCACGCACGATCGAATAGGTGTCGGCTTCGATGATGTGATACGCCACCCCGAGGGATTCCAGGTAGGCAGGCAGTACGTCGGCCGGAAACCCCGGTTGTTTTTGATCCAGGTTGACGGCAACCAGGCGGAACGGCACTGGTGCGCGACGTTGCATATCCAGAAGAATGGACAACAAGGCATGGGAATCCTTGCCCCCGCTCAGGCAAACCATGACGGTGTCGCCTTTTTCGATCATACGATAATCGCTCATGGCCCGGCCCACAGCACCGCGCAGCCGTTCCTGGAGGCGGATAAAAGTTGCCGATGGAGGGCGTTCAACCGTTAACATGTGACCTTTGAGACGAAGATGTTCTGATGTTGCCCATTCTACCGCACCCTCTGGCCCCTGGACCGCAAGCCCTCGCACATAGTGAGCGACTGCGCAGTGAGATCAATCGGCAAATTCGACAGTCTGCAGGCTGGCTGGATTTTTCCCGTTTCATGGCGCTGGCGTTGTACGCCCCGGGGTTGGGGTATTACAGTGCCGGTTCGGTTAAGTTGGGGGCTGGCGGCGATTTTGTCACGGCACCGGAAATGACGTCGCTGTTTGCCGAAACCTGGGCGCGCCCCGTATCGGAAACCTTGGCAAAACTCCAGGGTCAACGACCTGTGGTTTTGGAGCTGGGGGCCGGAAGCGGGCGTCTGGCGCGCGATATGTTGCTGGCGCTGGCACAGCGCGAGGTATTGCCGGAACGCTATTTGATTCTGGAAGTCAGCGCCGACCTGCGTGCTCGTCAGGAGGCCCTGCTAACCACCTTGCCGACGAATCTGCGTGAGCGGGTGGCATGGTGTTCATCCTGGCCTGAATCTCTGACAGGAGTGCTGCTTGCCAACGAGGTATTTGATGCCCTCCCGGTGCATCGGGTGGGTTGGCGCGGGGACCACTGGGTGGAACTGGGAATTGCCATGGATCAGGAAGCCTGGGTGTGGCAGGAGCGCCCACTCAATGATATGCGCCTTATCCAGCGGTTGCCTCCTACAGACCTGCTTCCGGTGCCCTACGACACCGAAATCTGTTTGGCTGCCACGGATTTGATGGTCAATCTGGCCCGATTGTTGCGGGCAGGCCGAGCTTATTTCATTGACTACGGTTTTCCTGAGCGCGAGTACTATCATCCCCAGCGTCATCAAGGGACGTTGATGTGTCATATCCGGCACCATGCCCACGACGACCCTTTGCGCTACCCTGGATTGCAGGATATCACCGCCCATGTGGATTTTACGGCGGTGGCGCGTGCAGCCATTCAAAACGGCCTGTGCCTCGAAGACTATCGCACCATGGCAGAATGGTTGATTGAGCAGGGAATGATTGAGGCGCTTGGGGATATTCCCGTGACCGATGAAGCGCGCTACCTGCCTGCGGTGTCAGCAGTTCAAAAGCTTTTGAGTCCTGCCGAAATGGGCGAAATGTTCAAGGTGTTGGTGCTGGGAAGGGAGCAGACATCGTCTTCGGCGCTGGCCGTGCTGGGCCTGTCATGATGAATGCTGTTGGAGTACGGTGGCAATGGCTTCAAGGCGTGCACTTCGGATGCGTTCCCGGATGCGCTCGGGAGTATTTTCCTGGCGCGCAATCTCTCCTGCCAAAACCTGCGAAGCGGCTTGCAGGGCCTGGGTCAGACGATCCCGGATTGCGTGTTCATTGACCGGCTCTGTACTGGCATGCGCGGCCAGCATGGCCTCGAAGCGTTGTGGGCGACGTAGTCCATCGGTGCGTTCGATCAGGCGCAACACGGTATCGGCCGAGGCCGCTGCACTCTGGCTGATGGCATGACAGTTCTCGCTGGTGATCCGTGCCAGATCCCGGATTTCTGCGGGGACACGGAGTCGTTCAGTGAATTGCAGAATGACGTCGCGTCCCCCATTGGGCGCTTCTTGCAACAGGGTTGTTATCCATGCAGCAAACCGGACCCCCAGTCCTTGGCTGCAGCGCGCGGCATGGTCCACGCTGGCCAGGGATGTGGCGGCGTGCGAAGCCCAGAAAGGGGCCAGTTCTGGCAGGATGCGCGGCAAGGCATGGCATTGGTCCAGCACCCGAAATAATTCTGAGGGCGTGGGCTCCGCAAGACCGCGTGCCAGTTCTTGCCAGACGCGCTCGGGGACCAGTGTATCCGCTTCGCCGCGAACAACCATGGTCTGCATTAGCGCCAGAGTTTCCGGGGCTACGCTAAAGTTGAACGCCTTTTTGAAACGCGCAGCAAAACGAGCGACGCGCAAGATCCGCACCGGATCTTCGACAAAGGCTTCGCTTACGTGGCGCAGAAGCCGGTGCTGCAGGTCATTGACGCCCCCGAAGGGATCGATCAGCGTCCCTTGCGGGTCGCGTGCCATGGCATTGATGGTCAGGTCACGGCGCCTCAGGTCTTGTTCCAGTGTGACATCCGGGCTTGTGTGGAAAGTAAAGCCCTTATAGCCGGGCCCGATTTTCCGTTCGGTGCGGGCCAACGCGTACTCTTCATGGGTTTGGGGATGCAGGAACACCGGAAAATCACGACCAATGGGCTTAAAGCCTTCTGCAACCATCTCCTCGGGTGTGGCGCCCACCACTACCCAATCGTGATCCGCTACAGGAAGCTTCAGCAGTTCGTCACGGATTGCGCCACCCACTGCATAGATTTTCATGGTTGGGAGGCCGGATCAGGCTGGTTATTGAGGGAGGGTGTCACGCCCTGGATGACCCCGATGCGTTGGCGCAGAGAAAGCGGTGAAGAGCCAAGCCGGTAGGCGTAGATCGTAGTATTAAACATGACGTGTTGGACATAGCTGCGCGTTTCGCCAATTGGAATGGTCTCGATGAAGATTGCGGCATCCTGGGGTTTGTTGGAGACCCAGCGCAACACCCGGTTGGGGCCGGCGTTGTAGGCCGCCGTGGCGAGTATGGGATCACCCAGTCGTTTGAGCAGGTGATGCAGGTAATGTGTGCCCAGTTGCAAGTTGACGTCCACCTGGGTTGTCATGGCTGACTTGAAGGTTCTGAGGGGAATGCGTTGTGCGGCCCAGCGGGCTGTGGCGGGCATCAGTTGCATCAATCCCAGGGCACCGGTACGCGAACGCGCCTCAGGAAAAAAATGGCTTTCCTGGCGGACCATTCCAAAAACCCAGACTGGATCCAGCTGATTTTGTTGGGCGCGTTGCCGGAGTTCATTCTCAAAAGCCAGGGGAAAGAGCAGCGCAAAATCCTGCTGGTCACCCGCACGTTCGATGCTATAGATGGCGCGATCAACCCAATGTTCCCGATTGGCTAGTGCCGACGCAGCCAGGTGCTGGCGCGGGGTCAGGGGCCGATTGGCCACCATCCATTCAAATTGGGATTCAGGGTTCAATCCCAGACGATGCAGGCGCAACGCCCGATCAAACCGAGGTTGCAGGGTTTCCACTTCATCCGCCCCAAACGGGGCAGGCTGCGCTGGAGGGATAAAGTGCCCTCCCAGATCTTCCAGGGCCAGCAACCCGTAGTAGTGGAGTTCCCGTGACAGGGCGGTCAGCAACGCTAGCGCCTCGGTGGAGCGTCCCAGCTCTTTCAACGCGCGGGCTTTCCAGTAACGCCAGGCTGGTTTTCCGGATTCGGCAGGAGACATGCTATTGATCGCGTGCAGCAGTTCTTCCCAGTTTTCCTGCCCCAAGGCCGCCCGGGCCCGCCAGCCGCGCAAGGTATCATCCATCAGAGATTCTGGGATACCACGAAACCAGGCCAGCGCATTGGGGTTGTGCAACATCTCGCCTTGCCAGGCAATCTGCAGCCAGCCGTAGGATTGGTCACGGGGGGTAAAATGGCGGGCGATGCTTGTCCATGTGTCGGCAGCTTGTTGGGGGTAACGTGCGGCTAACTGACCCAGTGCAAACAGGGTCAACTCGCGCGTGGCCGGACTGGAATCTCGTGGATCCCAGCTTTCCAGAAACTGCGCCGGCCGTGTGTAGGCCAGGGTCAAGGCGTCTTCACCGAGGCCCTGAAAGGGGGGAAGAAAACTATTGGTATATCGCACGAGATGAAGATTGCTGCTCCCCAGGGCCTGGCGTAAGGAAGACCAGATGTCATCCTGCGTGATCGCGTTCTCGGCAGCCAGCAGGCGAAAGACCGGATCGCAACTGTCGGGTTGGGTTTTATGGCTGAACCACAAGGCCCGGGCATCCCGTATCGTAGACGGGTCTTGCTTGTACAGACGGGATTGCAATTGGTAGCACGTCACTTCAGGGTCTTCAAGAGTGGCAGGCGTCACCTGGGCTGTAAAATTTTCCCAGTCCTGTGCGCGTCCCAGCGCTTTGAGCCAGCTGATGCGTAGGGCGTCGGAGAGCGGACTTGCGGGATAGCGGGCAAAGAAGGTTTGCACTTCGCTATTGAGAACCGTGCCGGGCTGGTTGAGCTTGGCATCAAGCAGCCAGTACAGAGCGTAGTCGGAGAGTGGGTCATTCGCGAGGACCTTGTTGCTCTTCTCAAGCGCCGGGATATCGCGCAGTTGCCACGCCGAGTGGGCCGACAGTAAGGCATCGTCGGGAGATTCAGCGCATGCAAGATGATCTGCCAGCAGCAGGGTCATCACGACGAGCGCACGAACAAGCGCAAGAAAGAACAACGAGTTGTCTCCGCATCAATGAAGGGCTGCGTGATTATAGGTCCAAAAGAACAATCGGCGTATCATCGGCATTTTGTGCCTGTTCAGGCCGACCCTAATACTTCATGGAGGAATCCACCATGGCACAATCCGATCCGGCCGCATCCCGAAAGCTACTGCACCGACGGAATATTTCCGTGGAGGGCTATCAGCGTGACGATGGCCTGTATGACATCGAGGGGCATCTGGTCGACGTGAAGAATTACGAGTTCCACGTGGCTGGAGGTTCAAGGCCGGCCGGAGAACCCATCCATGACATGTGGTTGCGGATTGTCGTCGACGGGGACATGGTGATCCGCAAAGCGGAGGCCCGGACGGTTGCCCGCCCCTATCCGGGCAGTTGTGAAACCATTACGCCTCACTATGGTGATCTCGAGGGGTTGCGCATTGCTCCGGGATTTTCCAAGATCGTCAAGGAACGCTTTGCCGGCATCAAGGGCTGTACCCATCTCACTGAAATGATTGGGACTTTAGCCACCGTAGCATTTCAGACGCGCTACGGTTCGGCTGAGTCAGGAACTGATCAGAAGCCCCCCCATCTTGACGGTTGTCATGCGCTCGATACGCACGGGGCCGTGGTTGCTGAATTTTATCCCAAATGGTTTTCTCAAAAATCATAATGTTTTATTGATGAAATTTGGGTAGTATCTGGTTTTCATTCCATGGGCTATCGGCTATCCATAATTGGCTATGGATACCATTGACATGGGCACCATCAACATTGATTAAAAGGCCAAGCAATGAAGATCCATGAGTATCAGGCAAAGGAGATTCTGCGGAAGTTCGGAGTGGTTACCCCGCGCGGTATTCCGTGTTTCTCCGTTGAAGAGGCGGTTGTTGCAGGTAAGGCTCTGGGGGGCAACATTGCCGTCGTCAAGGCGCAAATCCACGCAGGTGGGCGTGGCAAGGGTGGGGGCGTCAAAGTCGCCAAATCCCCAGGCGAACTCGAGACGTATGCACGACAGATTTTTGGCATGCAACTTGTAACACACCAAACGGGACCCTCCGGACAGAAGGTGCGGCGTCTCCTGATTGAAGAAGGTGCCGATATCAGGAAAGAACTTTATGTGGGCATGGTCGTGGATCGTGGCACACAGCGTGTGGCCCTGATGGCCAGCTCGGAAGGCGGGATGGACATCGAAGAAGTCGCCGCGCATACCCCCGAAAAGATTCATACCATTTTCATTGACCCGACCAAAGGCCTTCTGGATAACGAGGCGGACGAAGTGGCCTTGAAAATCGGGGTGCCCCCAACCTTGGTTCCTCAGGCACGTACCCTGTTGCAAGGGCTGTATCGGGCGTTTGATGAAACGGATGCCAGCCTGGCAGAAATCAATCCGATGGTCGTGACGGGAGATGACCGTGTAGTTGCCCTGGATGCAAAGATGAATTTTGATTCGAACGCGCTGTACCGTCATCCTGAAATTACGGCGTTGCGCGATCTGGATGAAGAAGATCCGAATGAAATCGCAGCCTCCAAATTCGATTTGTCCTACATCTCCCTTGATGGAAACATCGGTTGCCTCGTCAATGGAGCGGGACTTGCGATGGCTACCATGGATATCGTCAAGCTTTATGGCGGTAGCCCGGCCAACTTCCTGGATGTCGGTGGCGGGGCCACCACGGAAAAAGTGACCGAAGCATTCAAGTTGATGCTCAAAAACCCCAACCTCAAGGCCATTCTGGTCAATATTTTCGGCGGTATCATGAAGTGTGACGTCATTGCGGCGGGAGTGGTCGCTGCAGCTCGCGAAGTCAAGCTCTCGGTGCCCCTGGTGGTCCGTCTGGAAGGAACCAACGTGGAGCTGGGCAAAAAAATTCTGGCGGAGTCGGGTCTTCCCATCATCTCTGCCGTCAACATGGCTGACGCCGCCGCCAAGGTGGTGGAAGCGGCGCGGGGGTGATATGTCAATTCTGATCAACAAAAATACCAAGGTCATTACCCAGGGGATTACGGGGAAGACCGGGATGTTCCACACCAAAATGTGCAAGGAATACGCCTTTGG
>JAGWPH010000233.1 GCA_028870615.1 Betaproteobacteria bacterium | reverse complement strand
GTAACATTCAAATCAAGAATGATGACTAGACAGGCTCTGAAGTATCCTGAAATTGGTGAATATCAATTGATCGAGTTCGAAATGTCATTTTCACCCCAAGGAACATCATGAAACAAGATTCCGCGCAGCCTGGCAAAATTGGCATTACCGGACATCCGGATTTTTCCTCAAAAGAGGTATGGCAATGGGGCTGGCCATGATGAAATGATTGCTGTTGCCGCGCTACCGCGCTGGGCATCGGGGTTCCGGATGTGGTGTCCGGCCATCCTGATTGATCATCTGTTCAGTGAATCGCCAAACGCAGATTGCTTGCAGATACTGATGTCAAAAAAACCCGGAGCGGGATCGCCACTCCGGGCTGGTTGCTACAGGCATTCGAAAAATTTGGGGGAACCGAAAACGAATGCCTCCTGCCATCTGGCCCTACCACCCAAAATCTATCTGTGCGTTAGTACACATAAGCTACAATTTTTCATTAAGTACTGCAGTATGCACCCCGCTGTCCGGATCATGGAATGATTGGCCCTGGAAGTAGAAGATCAACTCCTTCTTGACTACCCCGTAGCACTCGCGGGCGCGTCTCTCCAACCCTGCCAGATCAAGCACGGTGATATGGCCGCGACTGTACTTGATCAGACCGGCCTTTTGCACGTTGCCGGCGGCCCCTGTGATGCCCCACCCCAAGCATGTTGGCAATGAGCTCCTGCATCATGACCGGTTCGTTAGATGGCAAACGATCCCAGCGAGCGCGTCACCAAGAGGCATCGGGGCCGACTCCAGATTGGGGAAGAGGCGCGCGTACCTCTCCGCCGGCTTGGCTGAAGGGAATAATCGCTGACGTTCAGCATAGGTTTCCTCACGACACCACCATGTCTGGTAACGTACATAACCAGCAAGAAATTACGCGCACCAGTGGAATCGTACTTCAGTTCAAAGTCAGCAACACCTCGGGTAATCCTTCAAAATAGCCTCTTACAAGGCCAGGAGCGTGGGCAAAATAAATGCCGGAATAACTGCCCGTCGTCACCCAATGGCCCGTTTCAATGGATAGCCCGCGATTGACACATTGCCGCACGAAAGCCGGCAACAGATGGCGTGGGTCTCCAGCCGGATTCCCCGTGGGTGATTTGGCACATTCTGCACCGTTCACTGTCAGTTGGATGGCGGGATTGAGGAACGGAAAATCCAGGCGATAGGGGACTGATGGGCCGATGATCAAGGCACCATGGTTTTGCAAATCAGCCAGTTTCAAAAAATCAGGAAGGTCGGGCCAGCCCTGATAACGACTTGAAACGATCTCGATAGCAGGTGCCATAGCTTCCAGGGCATCCAGAACCTCACTATCAGTGTAGGGCATATCGCGGTGTGGAAAAGAACGTCCGAAACGAAATGCCAACTCCAGCTCCAGGCCGCAAATTTCGTGATCGGCCAGCCGTACCGACCCCGAGATCACCTGGACGGAACTTGCCGGAATGGGAGAGCCCAGTACCTCGCCGAGAGTCTGTGCTGTGCCCACCTTCCAGGCGGAGATCGGGCTGTTCAACCGTTGCAAGAGGTCTTGCTGGATACTGTAAGCAGCATCCCTGTCGGGTGGAACAAGAAGGGCGGGTGGGGCCATGCGTCGATGGGTGCGCATGGCTTCCAGCAGCAACGTAGCAAGGGCGGATTCCGGTATTGCAGGCGCCGTCATGGTAGGTTCCGGGTTCAATGATGATTGGCCAGGATCAGATCGCTGATACGTTCAGCCATCATCATGATGGGAGCTGCCGTATTGCCTGAAATGATGGTGGGCATCGCTCCGCCATCCACGATTCGCAAGCCATTAATGCCCAGCACGTTGAGATGTGAATCCAGAACGGCTCGAGAATCACTGGCGCGTCCCATGCTACAGGTCCCTGTTGGATGAAATATTGTTGTGCCAATTGCGCTGGCGGCTTGTGCCAGTTCTTCATCAGTCTGATAGCGAACTCCTGGCAGGATTTCCTCGGGCTTCCAGGGCCGGAACGCTGGGGCGCTCACGATACGTCTGGTCAACCTGAGCGAGTCTGCCGCGACCTGACGGTCTTCAGGTGTGCTGAGATAGTTGAGAAACAGTTTAGGTTTGGCAAACGGATCAGGGCTGGTGATATGCACGCTGCCGCGTGAAGTGGGTTGCAGATTGCATACACTGGCTGTGAATGCGTTGAAAGGATGTAATGGTTCCCCAAATTTTTCCAGGGACAGGGGTTGCACATGGTATTCCAGATTGGCGCGCGGTTGGGCAGGGCTACTGAGTGCAAAAGCACCCAGTTGAGACGGTGCCATTGCCATCGGGCCACTGCGATTGACCAGGTATTCCAGGCCAATCAGTGCCTTACCTAGCAGGGAACGGCTGCGTGTGTTGAGAGTGGGCAATCCATCCACCTTGAATACGGTACGCAACTGCAGATGATCCTGCAGGTTTTCGCCCACTCCGGGCAAATGGTGCCGGACAGAGATCCCGGCAGATTGAAGTGTGCTGCCATTGCCAATACCCGAACGTTCCAGAATTGCTACACTCCCCAATGCTCCGGCGCAGAGCAGAACTTCATGTCGTGCATGGATTGTTTGGCGGCTTCCCTGGTGGATGAATTGGACACCAGTGCAACGTTTTCCCTCCATGGCCAGGGAGTCGACCTGGGCATGGGTCAATGTGGTGAGATTGGCCCGGTTTCGAATGGGTTTGAGAAACGCCTGCCCTGCATTAAGACGCCACCCGCGTTTTTGATTGACGTCGAAGTAACCGACACCAAAATTATCCCCGCGATTGAAATCGGGGGTGTCTGGGATACCAGTTTGATGGGTTGCCTGGCGAAAGATTTCAAGGACTTTCCAATTGAGTCGCTGTTTCTCCACACGCCACACGCCGCCGGCACCGTGCCATGCGTTACGTCCGCCGTGATAATCCTCATCACGCTGAAACAGCGGTAGAATGGCATCCCAAGACCAGCCAGAATCGCCTGTGGTTTCAACCCAATGGTCATAGTCCTGTTTTTGTCCACGCATATAGATCATGCCGTTTACCAGTGAGCTGCCGCCAAGGCCCTTGCCTCGTGGGTAGCGAATGCTGCGGCCATTGAGGCCCGGATCAGGTTCGGTTTGAAAACACCAATCGGTACGGGGATTGCCGATGCAGTACAGGTAACCCACGGGAATGTGAATCCAGGGGTAATGATCATTGCCTCCGGCTTCGATCAGTAATATCGAAATTGCAGGATTGCGGGACAAGCGGTTGGCCAGGACGGCACCGGCGCTTCCGGCACCGACAATGATGTAATCGTACAGTGGTTGCAAGGGTACCATTAGTGGTTTACTGGGGAATATTGCAAGGGAAATTTGCGTGTTTCGCCGTGGCGCAGCACAAAGAAACTATCCGAAGAGAGCCCATGGGTGGTCAGTGCAGCGCTGAGATCCTGTGGGGGTTGATCGAGGGGTTCATCACTCAATTGAAACGTTCCCCAATGAATTCCCAGAGCTTGCCGGGCACCAACCTCTTGCATGACTCGGACAGCTTCGTCCGGGTTGACGTGATATTGCTTCATAAACCAGCGTGGTTCATAGGATCCAATGGCGATGGCTGCAAGATCAAAGCTCCCATATTTCCTGCCGATGTCAACGGTATCTTTTGAATAACCAAGATCCCCAGAAAACCAGAAGCGAAAGTACGGATGGATCAGGGCCCAGCTGCCCCACAAGGTTTCGTCCCGGTCCCACAGTGAGCGGGCCGACCAGTGCTGTACCGCATCGAAATGAATCACCATATCGGCAGTTTTTCCATGCACCGTATGCTGATCGTCCCAATCCATGGCAAACACATTGCGGCCCTGACCTTCATAAATCAGCTTGGGCATGTTATCCCGAAACCAGCCCTCATTGCCAAGTGGAATCAGGAAAAAGGGAGGGCCACCGGCCTGCTGAGTCAGCGAGCGCAGACTTTCCAAATCCATATGGTCGTAATGGTTGTGAGAAATCAACACCACGTCTATATGGGGTAATTCTTGCAGGGAGAGGCCTGGAGGTTGATGGCGTTTTGGTCCGAAGGGTGGGAATGGACTCGCATAATCGGAGAACATGGGATCAGTCAGGATATTGAGGCCGTCTACTTGCAGCAGTACGGTGGCATGTCCAATCCAGGTGACGGAGGTCCGACCCCCAGCGTGGCGCAGATAATCAAGATCTGGCGGGATGGGCTCGATGGGTCGACTGGAGTCCTTGGGCAATCCATACCACAGGCGTTCAAGTTGCCATTTTAAAAAACTGCCACGACTTCCGGAAGAGGC
>JAGWPH010000232.1 GCA_028870615.1 Betaproteobacteria bacterium | reverse complement strand
ATCGCCAACGAGCTCTAAAAATCGGAGTACCTAAACATGGCTGAAGCGATAACCATAGCAAGACCCTATGCGGGAGCCGTTTTTCGCCTGGCCAAAGAAAATAACGCGCTTGTGGCCTGGTCAGATATGTTGAGTTTTGCAGCCATGGTCGCTTCGGATGTTCGGATGAAAGCATATATCGATGATCCCAAGGTTGCTGCAGGCGATCTCGAAAGCGCGTTTCTTGCAGTTTGCGGAAATAAACTGAATGTACAAGGAACTAACCTGGTGAAGCTGCTCGCAGAATATGGGCGTATGTCAATTTTGCCGGATGTTGCATCAGCATTTGAAGCTCTCAGGGCCGAGGACGAAGGGGTGCTCGAGGCCGAGATCACTGCGGCAACTCAGCTATCCGATACCGATATAAAAACCCTAGTTGACAAGCTACAAGCCAGATTTGGAAAAAAAATCGAAGCAAGCGTCAAGGTGACCCCGGAAATTATTGGCGGGATCAAAATTGTTGTCGGCGACACGGTCATAGACGCTTCCGTCCGTGGCCAGTTGCAGGACTTGGCCTACACGCTTAAAAGCTAGACCTAAAAGTCAGGAGATAGAGTAATGCAGTTATCCACTTCAGAAATCAGCGAACTGATTAAAAGCAGGCTGGAGAATTTCTCTGCCAGCGCCGAAGCACGTACTCAAGGTACGGTAATTTCGGTGACTGACGGTATCGTTCGCATACACGGCTTGTCCAATGCGATGGCTGGCGAAATGATCGAATTTCCAGGCAATACTTTCGGCTTGGCACTTAACCTGGAGCGCGATTCGGTCGGTGCGGTGATTCTGGGCGCCTATGAGCATATTGCCGAGGGCGACACTTGTACATGTACGGGCCGTATTCTGGAAGTGCCCGTGGGTCTTGAATTGATTGGACGCGTGGTTAACGCGCTGGGTCAGCCTATCGACGGCAAGGGTCCGGTCAACGCCAAGATGACAGATAAGATTGAAAAAGTGGCGCCAGGTGTCATTGCCCGCAAGTCTGTTTCACAGCCCGTGCAGACCGGCCTCAAGTCCATTGACTCAATGGTGCCTATCGGTCGCGGCCAGCGTGAACTGATCATTGGTGACCGCCAAACCGGCAAAACTGCTGTCGCGGTCGACACCATCATTAATCAAAAGGGTCAGAACATGACCTGCATCTATGTTGCGATTGGTCAAAAGGCTTCTACCATCGCCAACGTAGTGCGCAAGCTGGAAGAACACGGAGCGATGGAATACACCATCGTCGTGGCTGCCACCGCATCCGATGCCGCTGCGTTGCAGTTCATCGCACCTTATGCGGGTTGCACCATGGGGGAGTACTTCCGTGACCGTGGCCAAGATGCGCTGATCATCTATGACGATCTGACCAAGCAGGCCTGGGCCTATCGGCAAATCTCACTGTTGCTGCGCCGCCCGCCAGGCCGTGAAGCTTACCCAGGGGATGTGTTCTATCTGCACTCGCGCCTTCTTGAGCGCGCAGCCCGTGTTAACGAGGAATACGTTGAAAAGTTCACCAACGGATCAGTTAAAGGCAAAACCGGTTCGTTGACTGCACTGCCAGTGATCGAAACTGCTGCCGGTGATGTCTCGGCGTTTGTGCCGACCAACGTGATTTCCATCACTGATGGCCAGATCTTCCTGGAAACCGATCTGTTCAACGCCGGTATTCGTCCTGCAATCAACGCCGGTATTTCGGTGTCCCGCGTTGGTGGCGCAGCACAGACCAAGGTCATCAAAAAACTGGGCGGAGGTGTACGTTTGGCACTGGCACAATATCGTGAACTGGCTGCGTTTGCACAGTTTGCATCGGACCTGGATGACGCTACCCGCAAACAGCTGGATCGGGGCCGCATGTTCACTGAGCTTATGAAGCAAGCACAATATGCACCTTTAAGCGTATCCGACATGGCTATAAGCCTGCTGGCGGCCAACAAGGGTTATCTTGATGATGTGCCAGTCAACAGGGTGTTGGCATTTGAATCTGCGCTCCACTCGTTTATGAAGTCCAAGTACAAGAACCTGCTGGATAAGATCGAGTCCACCAAGGACCTGGCGGGTGACGACGAGAAGGCTGCAGAAGCTGCAATTAAGGATTTCAAAGCGACCAACGCCTACTAGTATTAATCCGAAAAGCGTAGACAGGACAGGCAGACGAGAAGATGGCTAATAGCAAGGAAATTCGCACCAAGATAAAGAGTGTGGAAAATACTCGCAAGATCACCAAGGCAATGGAAATGGTGGCAGCATCAAAAATGCGCAAGGCACAGGAACGTATGCGCGCTGCCCGCCCTTACGCCGAAAAAATCCGTAACGTGGCTGCACACTTTTCCAAGGCGCATCCCGAGTACAAGCATCCGTTCGTCGTCAAACGTGACCAAATCAAGAATGTCGGTCTGATTGTTGTCAGCTCGGACAAGGGGCTGTGTGGCGGTCTCAATACCAATGTGCTGCGACTGTCGCTGAATCAGATGAAAGCCTGGGAAGATGACAAGCGCGGCATCGCGGTTAGCGCCATTGGTAATAAGTCTTTTGGTTTCATGGGCCGTGCAGGTGCCAACGTCAAGTCTTACGTTACAGGCCTCGGTGATACGCCACGCCTGGAAAAACTGGTTGGTCCTGTCAAGGTCATGCTGGATGCTTATGTCAATGGTGAAATTGATCAGTTGTTCATTGCGTATACCCGCTTTATCAATACAATGAAGCAGGAGCCTGTAATTGAACAGTTGTTGCCACTTTCGGGTGATCGGATAGGCGGCGCAAAAGGGCACTGGGATTATATTTATGAGCCCGATGCAACATCGGTGGTTGATGAGCTGATGACCCGTTTTATTGAATCGCTGATATTCCATGCGGTGGCCGAGAACATGGCGTCTGAACAAAGCGCACGGATGGTGGCGATGAAGTCGGCGTCCGATAACGCCAAGAACGTCATTAGTGAGCTTAAGCTGGTTTACAACAAGGCCCGTCAGGCTGCGATTACCAAAGAGATTTCAGAAATCGTTGGCGGCGCGGCAGCAGTATCGTAGCCAAACTATTTACAAATACGGTACACACGAATCAAGTTTGGATAAGGAATTTAAAATGAGCGTAGGTAAAGTAGTTCAATGTATTGGCGCAGTGGTTGACGTAGAATTTCCGCGTGACCAATTGCCTAAAGTTTACGATGCTTTGCTGCTGGATGAAGCAGGTTCGACCGCAGAACCCGGGTTGACGTTGGAAGTGCAACAGCAATTAGGCGACGGCATTGTGCGCACTATTGCCATGGGCTCTTCTGATGGCCTGAGCCGGGGCATGAAATTCAAAGCCACCGGCACGCAGATTACCGTGCCGGTCGGTAACGGTACCCTGGGCCGCATCATGGATGTATTGGGCCGTCCAATTGATGATGCCGGCCCAATTCAATCCGACGAGCGCCGGTCCATTCACCAACCAGCACCAAGTTTTGAAGAGCTCTCACCGTCAGTTGACCTGCTGGAAACCGGCATAAAGGTGATTGACCTGGTATGCCCTTTCGCCAAGGGCGGCAAAGTCGGCCTGTTCGGCGGCGCTGGTGTGGGCAAGACCGTGAACATGCTGGAACTGATTAACAACATCGCCAAGCAGCATGCCGGTTTATCGGTATTCGCCGGTGTCGGTGAGCGCACCCGTGAAGGTAACGACTTCTATCACGAAATGGCGGAGGCTGGCGTAATCAAGCTGGACAACTTGATCGAATCCAAAGTAGCCATGGTGTTCGGTCAGATGAACGAACCACCGGGAAACCGGCTGCGTGTCGCTTTGTCTGGCCTGACAATGGCGGAAAAGTTTCGCGATGAAGGCCGTGACATTCTGTTCTTCGTTGACAACATCTATCGCTATACCCTGGCTGGCACAGAGGTCTCCGCGTTGCTGGGACGTATGCCATCCGCTGTGGGATACCAACCTACCCTGGCTGACGAAATGGGACGCCTGCAAGAGCGCATTACTTCGACTAAAGTGGGCTCGATAACTTCCATCCAGGCCGTTTACGTACCTGCCGATGACTTGACGGATCCTTCTCCGGCAACCACTTTCCAGCATCTGGATTCAACAGTAGTGCTGTCACGCGACATCGCTTCCCTGGGCATCTACCCTGCTGTGGACCCGCTGGACTCTACCTCGCGCCAGCTCGATCCGCTGGTCGTGGGCGAGGAGCACTATACCGTAGCGCGTTCAGTGCAGGCGACGCTGCAACGTTACAAGGAACTGCGGGACATCATCGCAATCCTGGGCATGGATGAACTGTCGCCCGAGGATAAGCTGGCCGTAGGCCGTGCGCGTAAAATCCAGCGCTTCCTGTCACAGCCATTCCACGTGGCTGAAGTGTTTACCGGCTCTCCGGGCAAATATGTCACATTGAAGGATACCATCAGGGGATTTAAGGGGATTGTCAACGGCGATTACGATGCCCTGCCCGAGCAAGCGTTCTACATGGTCGGAACCATTGATGAAGCAATTGAAAAAGCCAAGACGCTGCAATAACGGAGAACAAAGATGGCCCATTTGATCCATGTGGATGTGGTCAGTGCAGAAGAGCAAATTTTCTCCGGCAATGCCGAATTTGTTGTTCTGCCTGGTGAGATGGGGGAACTCGGCATTTATCCGAGTCACGCACCACTCATCACCCGGATTCGTCCCGGGACGGTTCGCATTCGAATACCAGGCCAGAGCTCCGAAGAGCTGATTTTTGTCTCCGGTGGTATTTTGGAAATTCAACCGGACAGTGTAACTGTGCTGGCAGATTCAGCCATTCGAGGTCGCGATCTGGACGAAGCCAAGGCCATCGAAGCCAAGCACCTGGCTGAGCGAACGCTTCATGACCGATCCGCAGACATCGATTACGCCAAGGCTACGGCCGAACTTGCTGAGGCCATGGCACAAATCGCAGCCATCGAGCGGTTGCGCAAGAGTTCGCACTGAACGCGTCTCCGCTCAACATCGTCATCCTTGCCGCCGGCCAGGGCAAGCGTATGGGCTCGGCATTACCCAAAGTGCTGCATCGTCTGGCCGCAAAGACCCTTCTGCAACATGTTGTAGACACTGCACAGTCCCTCTCGCCTCAAGGAATTATGGTAGTTCATGGCCATAACCCCGAGACGGTCAGAAACGCCACTACGTCAGACTTGGCGCTCCATTGGGTGCTTCAGGAACCCCAACGGGGCACGGGCCATGCGCTGATGCAGGCGCTGCCGCATCTTCCGGATGAGGGAGTCGTCCTGGTACTTTACGGGGATGTTCCGCTGCTTCAAGCGGAAACCCTGCGACGCCTGATCGCATCAAGCCAGGGACATCGTCTGGCTGTGCTGGTACAACAGGTCCCCGAGCCGAAAGGCTACGGACGGATTATTCGCGATTCCCGGGGCCGGGTTGTCGCCATCCGGGAGGAACGGGACGCATCCCCTGCAGAAAAAGCGATCACCGAAGTGAATACCGGCATCATGGCATTTCCCGCATCGCGATTGGACGGATGGCTGGAGCAAATCTCCTGTCAAAATGCTCAAAACGAGTATTATTTGACGGACGTGGTTGCCTTGGCGGGACAAGAAGATATCCCTATTGAAACGATTACGCCAGACAGGCCCTGGGAGGCATTGGGTGTGAACAGCAAAAAACAATTGGCCGAGCTGGAACGCATTCATCAGCGCGAAGTAGCACAAAAGCTACTGGAGTCCGGAGTCACCCTGTACGATCCAGCGCGATTGGATGTGCGTGGCACGTTGACGTGTGGCAGCGACGTCCAGATTGACATCGGTTGTATTTTTGAAGGCGAAGTTTTTCTGGAAGATGGGGTCAGTATCGGGCCCCACTGCGTGATGAACAACTGCCGAATTGGCGCCGGGACTGTCGTCCACGCATTTTGCCACCTGGAAGGCGTTAATGTCGGCAAGGATAACCGGATTGGACCTTATGCCCGGTTGCGCCCAGGGACAGACACAGCCAGTAACGTCCATATCGGCAATTTCGTGGAAATCAAGAATAGTACGCTGGGAGCAGAAACCAAAGTCAATCACTTGTCCTATGTCGGGGACAGTACCGTGGGAATGCGCGTTAACGTCGGCGCCGGGACAATCACCTGCAATTACGATGGAGCGAACAAACACCGCACCATCATCGAAGATGATGTATTCATCGGTTCGGACACGCAACTGGTTGCACCAGTCACGATCGGCAAGGGGGCAACTATTGGCGCGGGATCGACCATTGTCAGCGCAGCTCCTCCAGAACAGCTTACGCTGTCGCGTTCAAAGCAGGTCAGCATTACGCGCTGGAAGCGGCCAATCAAGAAAACTTGATCCGGGATCACAACCCCCTTGCTTTGAGCGTTTGCTTAATCAGGTCGTTCATGACGGGAAAAAGTGCCCCGTTGCCCCCTGCCATACTGGGGGACGTGCGGAATTTGCCATCGATAATCACCGTGGGAACAGCGTCAACACCGTACTCCATGGCTTTTTGATCTCCTCGCTGGACCCTGCTCTGGACCGAAAACGAATTAAAAGCATCCATAAATTTTTGCCGATTGACCCCTTGTTTTTCCAGCCAATCAAACAGGACGTCCTGCGAGTTCAGATTGATCCGCTCAGTATGAAGGGCCGCAAAAATCTTTTCGTGCAACCGGTCGGCTTCATTGATGGCGTCCAACGCATAGTAAGTTTTTGCCAAAAGGGCCCATTGGGGGCGTCCAAAGCTTACCGGGATGCGCTTGAACACTACATTCGATGGGAGTTTCTTGGCCCAGGGCTCTATCATCGGGGCGAGGGTGTTGCAATGGGGGCAGGCATAGGAAAAGACCTCCACGATTTCCACCTTTTTTCCCGAGTCAGTAGGACGCGGGGGAACCACCAGCACATAGTCGCGATCGACGACAGCACTGAAAACGGTTGTTGAAACCAGCAGACCGCCAATGACCAGTGTCTTGCATGCGTTGGAAAACCATTTCATGATAATTTCGTCTCCGGTTAACGAGATACTGCGTTTTTGGGTTTGATCGAGTTCAATTTGATAATGTTTGTGGTGATGCCATTGTTTTTGAGCGTGGCCACCAGGGTGCGCACCTCATCCACAGAGACTATCGGGCCAACACGAACCCGATAGAGCGGCTTGTCGCCGACTTCAGGGGACAACACTGTTGCATCCACACCCATCAGGGCCAGATTTGCTCGTTGGTTTTCGGCTTCAGATTCCTTGCTGAATGCCCCGGTTTGCACAAAGTAAGTCACAGTCGTTGTCGGTTCAGGCAAATTGGGGGTTGGTCCTGGTTCAGAAGCAGTTGAAGGTGTCGCAGGAGTCTGGAAGGGGAGGTCAGTGGGAGACGTTGTGCCCCCGGTGCGGCCTAAATCGATATTGGAAGGTATTGACGCGGCACCGGAAGCCACGGGACTGGGGTTCATCAATCCCTGGCGAGAAACATCAGGCATTTCTGCGATGGGTTTGTCAGGCGCAGTGGAAGACTGTGTGGAGTGAGCAACAAAAGGGCTCGGCATGCGTGTGATATACAGTGCTACCCCTGCAGATAATGCAACCCCCAGGACGAGGCCCACCAGCAATCCTTTCAGAAAAGGGGCGTTCCTGGAGGGGCGTGGGTTTGATCGATGTCCGGATGAAACTTGCGTCATTTGCCGTCCTTTATTACATTTTTTCTGGGGCACTGACGCCCAATAGGGCCAATCCATCGCGGAGCACGGCGGCTACGGCACATATCAGTGCCAGCCTTGCCAGTTTCAGTGATTCGTCGTCCACCAAAAATTGAACTGCATTGTAATAGCTGTGCAATGCAGCTGCGAGCTCCTTCAAGTAGAAAGCCACCATGTGGGGCGCATATTCACGCGCGGCCAATTCGAGGGTCTCGGGGTACTCTCTTAGCCATTGCATCAAGGCAAATTCCTGCGGGCTGTTTAGTGGCGTCAGTGCGACCTGCGACAGGCGGTTCGATTCGCCACCCCATTTTGCCAGCACGCCATGAATTCGTGCATGCGCATACTGGACATAATATACCGGGTTGTCGTTACTTTCCGATTTGGCAAGATCCAGGTCAAAATCGAGATGTTGATCAGACTTACGTAATACATAAAAGAAGCGGGCGGCATCACGGCCGACTTCAGTGCGCAGCTCGCGTAGAGTAACAAATTGACCTTTACGGGTGGACATCTGCACTTTTTCACCGTGACGGTAAAGGCTCACAAACTGGACCAGTGGGACATGCATGCGCTTGGCATCAAGTCCCAGTGCGGTCAGTGCCGCCATGACGCGCGGGATATAACCGTGATGATCGGCACCCCATACGTCTACAATGACATCAAAGCCACGGGCAAATTTATTTGCATGGTAGGCAATATCTGAAGCAAAGTAGGTAAAGATGCCGTTTTCCCTCTGTATCACACGATCCTTTTCGTCCCCGAAGGCGGTAGAGCGAAACCATTGAGCGCCGTCCTGGACATAAAGGTGGCCTGCCGCAGCTAACTGTTCCACAACCTTGGCTATTGAACCGTCATCGTAAAGAGACTGTTCGGAAAACCATTCGTCAAACACCACACCGAACGCTTCCAGATCTTCCCGACAATCGGCCAGCTGCTCTCTCAGTGCCAATTGATGCACGATTCGGTAATCGTTGCCCAGCAAGGATTTGGCATTGGCAATCAGGACATCCATATGAGCTTCGATTTGTGCCTCAGTCGGTACGTCGTCGTGTTGGTTCATGGCGAAACCCGAGGAGCCTTGCAGTACAGCCTGATCCGTCCGCACCAGACGAGCGCCCTCGGCACCGCGCAGATGATTGGCCATCTCAGTGACGTAGTCTCCTTGATAACCATTGGGCGGGAAGGCAATCAGCGATCCGAAACCTGCCAGGTAGCGCAGCCAGGTTGATACGGTCAGGATATCCATCTGGCGCCCGGCATCGTTGACATAGTATTCGCGCTGGACCCGGTACCCCGCTTTTTCCAGAATATTGGCTAACGAGGCTCCAAAGGAAGCGCCACGCCCATGGCCAACATGCAGGGGGCCCGTCGGATTGCTCGATACGAATTCCACTTGAATACGACGCTGATGGCCCAAGTTGATCTCGCCCCACCGGCCATTTGAGTTCAATACTTCAGAGACCACGGATTGCTTGGCTGCGGGTGTGAGGAAGATATTGATGAACCCGGGGCCCGCCACATCAATTTTTTCAATGAATTTCGAAGGGGGTAGCGCATCGATCAATGCTTTCGCAAGCTCGCGCGGTGGGCGATGTGTGGTTTTGGCCAGCTGTAGTGCCAAAGTGCAGGCAAATTCACCATGATCTGCCTGGCGTGGGCGTTCCAAGACAATGTTGGGTTTGCTGTCCGGTGAAACTATCCGGACCGCCTTCCGAAACAAGGCAATGATGCTCGCGTGCAGCGTAAGGGAGTGGGATTCGATCATCGAAGTTGTCTTTATCAATGGGCCATTATAAATGGCTTGGCGACCGCGTTCATAATTCCAGCGGATCCACATCGAGAACCCAGCTGACTCGAGATCGTGCGATTGTAAACAATTGTGTTTGCCACGCCGTCAGAAAAGTCTGCAGGCGGCTGCGGTTATTGCATTGTGCTAACAATTGCAGGCGGGTTTTGCCGGCCAACCGAGCCATCGGAGCGGGAACCGGGTCGTAAATTTCGATGCCCTTTGCAATGGGCTTTGCCAATTCCAACGCTTCCAGCATGAAGGATTCGACGAAACTGGCTTTTTCAGCGCTGGCACGCAGGATAGCCTGATACACGAAGGGGGGGAAACCTGCCAGGCGTCTTTGCTCCAGTTCGCGTTGCGCAAAATCCTCATAATCATGTTGCAGCAAGGCCATGAACAGGGGATGTTGGGGAAAGTCGGTCTGGATCATGACTTCGCCAGGACGGTCTGCGCGTCCTGCGCGACCAGCCACCTGGATCAGTTGCGAAAACAGGCGTTCGCTGCCACGAAAATCGTTGCTGAACAATGCCCCATCGACATTCAGGGCGACCACCAAAGTGATTTTTGGAAAATCATGGCCTTTGACTAAAACCTGTGTCCCGACGAGGATATCCACCTGTCCTGACTGGATCGCTGCAGCGGTTTCAGTCCAGGCATCCTGCCGCGACAGGGTGTCGCTATCAATGCGCAGAATTCGCGCTGCGGGAAATTGCTCGCGTAGCTGTGCTTCGATTTTCTGTGTGCCGTCTCCGATGGACTCCAGGCGGGCGTTGCCACATTCAGGGCAGTGAAGAGGAATGGCGCACTGATCTCCGCAGTGATGACAGCGCAACTGGTGAGCTCGCAGGTGAACCACCATCCTTGCGCTGCAGCGCGTGCAACTGCAGACCCAACCACACTGACTGCACAGGAGTGTAGGCGCATAGCCGCGCCGGTTGATGAAAACCAGGCTTTGTTCTGACCGATCCAGGCGCTGCTGCAACGCCTGCAATACGGTTTTTGAGATCGTTTGGGGAGAGGGCCTGCGCGAGGGCTGCACCAGTTGGATAAGCGGTAGACGGGCACCGGGTTGTGCCCTTTGCGATAATTTGAGCAGTTGATAGCGACCGGACCGAGCATTCCACCAGGATTCGATTGCAGGAGTTGCCGACCCTAGGATGATCGGGATTTGCAGCATTTGGGCCCGGACAACTGCGAGATCGCGCGCAGAGTACCGCAATCCTTCCTGTTGCTTGTACGAAGCGTCATGCTCCTCGTCCACCACGATCAGTCCCAAATGCGGCATGGGGCAAAAGACGGCCAGCCGCGTTCCCAGTATGACGGAGACTTCACCGCGCTGCGCCCTGAGCCAGCGGGCTACGCGTTCCTTTTCTCCCAGATTGCTGTGCAGACTGGTCAAGGGCACAGTGGGCAAACGTTGACGAAAGCGCAATTCAAGTTGCGGCGTCAGATTGATCTCGGGAGTCAACACCAGGACCTGCATGCCTTGTTGCACGACGCGCTGGATTGCATTGAGGTACACCTCTGTTTTGCCACTCCCGGTAATGCCATGAAGTAAAAAGGTTTGAAAACCAGAAACGCGCGCATGGATCTCCTGGGTCGCAGTGATTTGATCAGGAGTCATGAGAGGAAAGGGGACGGCTTCCGGAATGACAGTTTTTGTCTGTCGTCTTGGGGGGGTCCAGCCTGAAATTCTGCGCAATCCAGGAGGAAGCGCGTTCAAAATGACCGGGCCCAGCGGATGATGGTAGTACTCGCTACAAAAATGCAGAAAACTCAGATCACTCTCTGAAAGCGCGGGCACATCCTGCCACAGGGCCTTGATCGGTTTGACCTGTTCAGGGGTACAGTCAGCATCAGTTTTGATCGCTAAAATGATCCCGACTTTTTCTTCATGCCCAAAGGGCACCAGTACACGCCGGCCAATATCAGCTGCCGTGGCGGTTGGCGCCTCATAGTCAAAAAGGCGACTGAGTGGGATATCGAGTGCAACTTGAACAATTGGCATAGGGTGCGGGTTTTCAAAGCTTTTTAGCTGGAAATGCTGATCTGGCAGGGCTGTGGATAACTCTGTTCATAACTCCCCGCCAGGCTGAAAATCAAGATTCATTTTTGGAGCATGGGCCCCAAATCGCCCCCCTATCGAATTATAAATATTATTATAATCAATAGGTTACGGTATTATGTGCGCCAAGCGGCTGATTTTTATGCGTTTGTTTCCGAATAATTACAATTGTGCATAAGCACAATCGCAGGACGCAGCAAATTGACTGATTGTCAACGGGAATCGCAACTAAAAGAATGGACCGCTTCCACCATGATGGCGACATTCTCAGGGTCGGTGAAACGCGAAATCCCGTGACCCAAGTTGAATACATGGCCGGCGCCGGGGCCAAAACCCTCAAGGACGCGAGACACTTCGCGGCGAATTCCTTCAGGGGTGCCAAATAGCGCGGAGGGATCCATGTTGCCTTGCAATGCAACACGGTCACCGACGCGGCGTCGCGCCTGGGCGATGTCGATGGTCCAATCCAGGCCAACGGCATCGAAACCAGCATCTGCAATAGTTTCCAGCCATAATCCCCCCCCCTTGGTAAATACGATGCTGGGAACGCGCCTTCCTTCGGCGTGCCGGGTCAAGTCGGCAGCAATGCGCGACAGATAGGCCAAAGAGAATTCCTGGTAGGCTGCCGGGGTCAGGGTTCCCCCCCATGTGTCAAACACCATCACTGCTTGGGCGCCCGCGGCAATTTGGGCATTCAGGTAGAGAATGACCGCTTCGGTTGTCGTTTCCAGAATCTGGTGCAGCAGATCGGGTCGACGATAAAGCATCCCTTTGATGTGGTGGAAATCTTCGGATCCCCCACCCTCCACCATATAGCAGGCCAATGTAAAGGGACTGCCGGAAAAACCAATTAATGGGACAGAACCCCCCAGTGCGCGCCGGATTTGGGCCACTGCATCGAGTACATAACGCAGGTGTTGCGTGGGATCGGGTGCCGACAAGTTACGGATTTCCCATTCATCGCGCAGCGGGCGTTCCAGTTTGGGACCCTCTCCTTCTGCAAAATAAAGGCCCAGACCCATGGCGTCAGGAATGGTGAGGATGTCAGAGAACAAAATGGCTGCATCCAGCGGGTAACGTGCCAGTGGCTGCAGGGTTACCTCGGTTGCAAGGTCAGGGTTTTTGCAAAGATCCAGAAAGCTGCCGGCCCGAGCTCGGGTGGCATTGTATTCCGGAAGATAACGGCCTGCCTGACGCATGATCCAAAGGGGCGTATATGGCGTGGGTTGACGCAACAACGCCCTGAGAAAAGTATCGTTTTGTATCATGTGGGCCTTTAGCGTGCCAGGCTCGAACAACCCATGAGAAATTCATCTACAGCACGTGCCACCTGACGGCCTTCGCGGATAGCCCATACCACCAAGGACTGACCACGGCGCATGTCCCCCGCAGCAAACACTTTGGGAGTTGAAGTTTGGTATTGTTCGGTATTCGCAGCCACATTGCCGCGTGCATCCAACGCCACCCCCACCTGTTGCAGCAAACCGGTGTGCACGGGATGCAGGTACCCCATGGCCAGCAAGACGAGATCCGCCCTGATTTCGAACTCGGATCCGGTAATTTCTGACATGGCCATTTGCCCGTTGGCGTTCTTTTTCCATTCCAGACGGATGGCTTGTAACCTTTCCAGACGGCCGCTGTTTCCCTTGAATGCCTTGGTCGCCACGCTCCAATCCCGGCTACAACCCTCCTCCTGGGAAGAGGAAGTGCGCAGTTTCATCGGATAATTAGGCCAAATCAGAGGCTTGTTTTCATGTTCAGGAGGCCGGGGCATTAATTCAAATTGCGTGACCGACGCAGCACCTTGACGGATGGAAGTCCCCACGCAGTCCGATCCGGTATCTCCGCCACCGATGACCACCACGTGCTTACCCGTGGCCAAAATCTGGTTGGTGACAGCATCCCCGGCGTTGCGCCGATTTTGTTGGGGCAGGAATGACATGGCAAAGTGCACGCCATCAAGCTCCCGTCCGGGGACGTCCAGATCACGAGGCTGCTCAGAGCCACCTGTTAGGACGACCGCATCAAATTCAGCCAAAACGGCGCTGGCTTCCAGCGTCACGCCCACATGCTGGTTGGTGCGAAATTCAACACCTTCTGCTTGCATTTGGGCCATCCGCCGGTCAATCAGGTGCTTTTCCATTTTGAAATCGGGGATACCGTAACGCAACAACCCACCGATACGATCATTCTTCTCAAACAGAACAACGGCATGACCGGCACGCGCCAGTTGCTGGGCGGCAGCCAAACCCGCAGGTCCGGAACCAATCACTGCAACGCGCTTGCCCGTTTTGTGTGGAGCGATCTGTGGTTTGACCCAACCGGCCTCCCAGCCCTTGTCGATGATGGTGTGTTCGATATTCTTGATCGTAACGGCATCATTATTGATGTTGAGCACACAGGCCGATTCGCAGGGTGCGGGACAGATGCGTCCGGTAAATTCTGGAAAATTGTTTGTGGAATGCAGGTTTTCCAGTGCTTCCTTCCAGTATCCCCGATAAACCAGATCGTTCCAGTCGGGAATGATGTTGTTGACCGGGCAACCGGTTTGGCAGAAAGGAATACCGCAATCCATGCAACGCGCAGCCTGGCCGCTGACTTCAGCATCCGTCAGGGGCAGCATGAACTCACGATAGAAACCGATACGCTCGGAGGGAGGCAAAGACCGGGGATCTTGCCTTTCAATTTCCATGAATCCGGTGATTTTACCCATGGTGCACCGCTTTCCGTTCCACATCCTGGTGCTGTTCTGCGGCTAGTTCCATCAAGGCCCTGCGATACTCCATGGGCATCACCTTCACAAATCGGGGGAGGGCCTGATTCCAGTGCTCCAGAATGTCACGCGCCCGGGAACTGTTGGTATAGTGAAGGTGGTTTTCGATAAGTTTTTTCAGCAGGACACAGTCGCGTTCGCCCAGGTGATTGACCTTTACCTTGCCATGGCTGTCGAGATTGCCGCGGGATTCCTCCAGGGCATTGTCTTCTTCGGGAACAGGTTCCAGCTCGACCATGGCCAGGTTGCATCGATGCTCAAAATCTCCGCCATCATCCAGGACATAGGCCACGCCGCCACTCATTCCTGCGGCAAAGTTACGACCTGCTTCACCTAACACAACCACAGTGCCTCCGGTCATGTATTCGCAGCCATGGTCGCCCACGCCCTCTACCACGGCGGTCGCGCCTGAATTGCGAACTGCAAACCGCTCACCAGCAACGCCACGGAAGTAACATTCGCCACTGATGGCCCCATACAGAACGGTATTGCCGATGATGATGTTTTCTTCCGGCTTGATAGGGCAGTCAGCTGCAGGATAGATTACGATGCGTCCACCCGAGAGACCTTTGCCGACGTAGTCATTGGCTTCGCCCTCCAGTTCGAGGGTTACGCCATGCGCCAGGAAGGCCCCGAAGCTCTGTCCCGCAGTGCCGTGGGTGCGGATGACAATCGTGTCATCGGGTAACCCGGCATGGCCATAATGGCGTGCCACTTCTCCGGAAAGCATGGCGCCGATGGTGCGATTGACATTACGCACGGCAATGTCAATTGTTACCGGTTTGCGTTGTTCGATGGCCGGTTTGGATTGCGCGATCAGTTGGTGGTCCAGGGCATGGATAAGGCCATGATCCTGGCGTTCTTTCCAGGAACGGGCCACGTCGTGCGGCATGTCCGGACTGTGGAAAATTTTTGAAAAATCAAGTCCACGAGCCTTCCAGTGTGAAATGCCTGGCCTCATGTCAAGCATGTCAACCCTGCCGACCATTTCATCGAAGGTGCGGAACCCCATCTGGGCCATGTATTCACGGACTTCTTCGGCCACAAAAAAGAAAAAATTGATGACATGCTCGGGTTGGCCAGTGAATTTCTTGATCAATTCGGGATCTTGGGTGGCCACGCCCACCGGGCAGGTATTGAGATGGCATTTGCGCATCATGATGCAGCCTTCCACCACCAGCGGGGCCGTAGCAAACCCGAATTCATCGGCGCCCAACAACGCGCCGACCACAACGTCACGGCCTGTTTTCATTTGACCGTCAGCCTGGACGCAGATGCGTCCACGAAGGCGGTTAAGAACCAGGGTTTGCTGGGTCTCCGCCAAGCCAAGTTCCCAGGGCGAGCCCGCATACTTGATCGATGACAGCGGCGAAGCGCCGGTGCCGCCATCATGCCCGGAAATGGTGACATGATCCGCATGTGCTTTGGAGACCCCTGCAGCGACGGTGCCTACTCCGACTTCGGATACCAGTTTGACGCTGATGCGGGCACGTGAATTGACATTTTTGAGGTCATGGATCAGTTGGGCCAGATCCTCGATCGAGTAAATGTCATGGTGTGGAGGGGGCGAGATCAATCCCACACCGGGAACCGAGTGACGTAATTTGCCGATGTACTTGCTGACCTTATGCCCGGGTAACTGACCGCCTTCGCCAGGCTTGGCGCCCTGCGCCATCTTGATCTGAATGTCATCGGCGTTGACCAGATACTCTGCGGTAACCCCAAAGCGGCCGGAAGCGACCTGCTTGATGGCGGAGCGCATGGAATCCCCATTGGGCATGGGTTTGAAACGTAGCGGGTCCTCGCCGCCCTCGCCGGTATTGGATTTTCCACCAATCCGGTTCATCGCGATTGCGAGCGTGCTGTGTGCCTGGTGTGAAATGGAACCGAGGGACATGGCCCCGGTGGCAAAGCGTTTGACGATGGATTGCGCAGGCTCGACTTCGGACAGCGGGACGGGTTGCGCGGACTGCTTGATCTCAAACAAGCCGCGTAGGGTCATCAGGCGTTGCGATTGGTCGTTGATGGCCTTGGCATATTCACGGTAGGTACTATAGCTGCCTGTGCGCGTGGCATTCTGGAGTTTGGAGATGCTTTCCGGTGTCCACATGTGGGCTTCGCCACGGATGCGATAAGCGTATTCTCCTCCAGCGTCCAGGGATTCCCGATACAACGGAGCATCGGAATACGCCTGCGTATGAAGACGCAGCGATTCTTCCGCGACTTCGGCCAGGCCAATACCTTCCACAGTACTGGAGGTACCGGTGAAGTACTGGTTGACGAACGCAGAGTTGAGCCCCACGGCCTCAAAAATCTGTGCGCCACAATAAGATTGATAGGTGGAGATGCCCATCTTGGACATGACCTTAAGCAGTCCCTTGGAAATGGCTTTGGTATACCTCTTGCGCGCTTCCTTGAAATCCAGGTCCTGGGGCAGGTAGTGACTCATGGATGCCAGGGTTTCATAAGCAAGATAGGGGTGCACCGCCTCGGCCCCATATCCTGCCAGCAGGGCAAAGTGATGCACTTCGCGGGCAGAGCCGGTTTCAATCACCAGGCCGGTACCGGTGCGCAAGCCATTTTTAACCAGATGATGATGTACGGCGGCGGTTGCGAGCAGAGCGGGAATGGCTACCCGGTCTGCGTTCATGTCACGATCGGATAAGATCAGAATGTTGCACCCCTGGCGCGCTGCAGTCAGCACGGATTGGCAGAGCGCTTCCACTGCACGGGCCATGCCGCCATCGCTCTTTGAAACGGGGTAGCAGATGGAAAGTGTGGCCGAGCGGAACTGACCTTGAGTGAAGCTGGCAATGATCCTGATTTTCTCCATGTCTTCAGGCGTCAGAACCGGCTGACTGACTTCCAGACGAGGTTGGGGATCGGTAGCGTCAAATCCCAACAGGTTGGGGCGCGGCCCGATGAAGGACACCAAAGACATCACCAGTTCTTCACGAATAGGGTCAATGGGCGGGTTAGTCACCTGTGCAAACAGTTGCCGGAAATATTGATAGAGTGACTTTGGGCGATCAGACAACACGGCCAATGGGGTATCGTCGCCCATGGAGCCTACAGCTTCCTGGCCGGTGGCCGCCATGGGTGCAAGCAGGAACTTGAGTTCTTCCTCCGTGAAGCCAAAGGCCTGCTGCCGATTCAGCAGAGACTCCGGTTGTTCCTGTGAGAGCACAGCAGGAGCGGGCGGCAGGTCTTCTATGCGGGTTTGAGTTTTGGAAAGCCACTGGCGATAGGGATGAGCCATCGACAATTGCTGCTTGAGCTCGACATCACTCACAATACGTCCCTGCTCCAGGTCGATCAGGAGCATCTTGCCGGGTTGGAGGCGCCACTTTTTGATGATCTTATGCTGTGGAATGTCCAGTACGCCCATCTCTGAGGCCATCAGAACGATGTCATCGCTGGTTTGCAGATAACGAGCCGGGCGTAATCCATTGCGATCAAGGGTTGCGCCAATTTGGCGGCCATCGGTAAAAGCTACGGCGGCGGGGCCGTCCCAGGGTTCCATTAAGGCGGCATGGTATTCATAGTAGGCACGCCGTTCTTCGTCCATCAATGGATTGCCGGCCCAGGCTTCGGGGATCAGCATGGTCATGGCCCGCACCAGGGAGTAACCTCCCGCCACCAGCAGTTCCAGCGCATTATCGAAGCAGGCAGAGTCCGACTGTTCTTCTACGATGAGCGGCCAGATCTTGCCAAGATCTTCTCCCAACAATGTGGAGGCCATCGCACCACGGCGTGCGGCCATCCAGTTGACATTGCCGCGCAACGTGTTGATTTCGCCATTGTGGGCAATCATGCGGAAGGGGTGGGCGAGATCCCAGGTGGGGAATGTATTCGTGGAAAAGCGTTGATGCACCAGCGCCAGGGCTGACACCATGTCGGGATCATTCAAATCCCGGTAGTAACGCCCTACCTGGTCGGCCAGCAGCATGCCCTTGTAAATCAATGTCCGCGAAGACAGCGATGGCAGGTAAAACTGGGTGCGCCCGATGCGTTGTTGTGCAACCAGATGTTCGGCGCGCTTACGCAGCACAAACAATTTGCGTTCAAAAGCGTTCTGATCGGGACACTGTGGTCCACAAGCCAGAAAAATCTGACGAATCACGGGCTCGACCAGTTTGACGCTCTCGCCCAGACCACAGTTGTCGGTCGGGACATCGCGCCAGCCCAGAACGATTTGCCCTTCCTCGACGGCGCATTGCGCCAGGATTTGCTCGCAGGTGGCGCGCGCCGCGCTATCCTGCGGCAAAAACACCATTCCCACCGCATAGTTGCCCAGCACAGGCAGGTTGATCCCGAGAACAGCCGTTTCCTTGCGCAAGAAGGCGTCCGGCACCTGGATCAGGATTCCTGCGCCATCACCTGCCAGTGGATCCGCTCCTGTGGCACCGCGGTGCGACAGGTTTTCCAGAATCTTGAGTCCCTGCTGAACAATGGTATGGCTCTGGACCCCTTTGATATGGGCCACAAAACCCACACCGCAGGCGTCATGTTCGTGGGCAGGGTCATATAGTCCCTGACGGAGGGGCGGCGAAGCGTGGTTCAATCGAATAACCTCTGCGTTTTCAAAAGATCGTGTGCAAGGGGGCGCCGGAGTCAAACCGCAGTCAAAGGCAGGACCGCACGTGTACGCACCGGGCATAGGATGATACAGCCATCCCCCTCGTGGGGCAACATTTAGGGCCGCGATTTCGGGTTGGCGTCGATAAAACGACCCTGGTCAGAGGACAGTACAGCAGTGAGTGCTTCAAGCGGCGCATCCTTGGTCAGGACAGCATGCCCCAGACCCTTGAGCAATACAAAGCGGAGTTTTCCAGCCTCCACTTTTTTGTCTGAAGCCATAAGTTCAAGATAACGGGATACTCCGAAGTTTGGAGCGCGACACGGCAACCCAACCCGTTGCATCAGGGTTTCGATGAAAGCCACATCGTTTGGGACAAGCCAGCCAAGATGCTGGGAGAGGTCTGCTGCCAGAAGGGTTCCTGCAGCGACGGCTTCGCCATGGAGCCAGGCGCCGTAGCCGGCACCTGCTTCGATGGCGTGGCCAAAGGTGTGTCCAAGATTAAGCAATGCGCGCACTCCCGTGGTTTCAAACTCGTCCAGGGCGACGACTTCTGCTTTATTGCGACACGCGCCCAGAATGGCCTGACTGAGAATTTCCGGATCGCGCTGAACCAGCGCTTCCAGATGATGGTCCAGCCAGTTCAGAAAGGGCAGGTCCCGAATCAGGCCGTATTTGATGATTTCAGAGATCCCGGCACGAAACTCGCGCAAGGGCAGTGTATCCAGGGTGAGTGTATCGGCCAGAACCAGACGAGGCTGATGAAAAGCACCAATCAAATTTTTACCTAACGGGTGATTAATCCCTGTCTTGCCACCAACGGATGAATCGACTTGAGCCAGCAGCGTCGTGGGGATTTGGATGAGGGGAACGCCCCGCAGGAACGTGGCAGCAGCAAAACCGGCCAGATCGCCGATCACACCCCCTCCCAAAGCAATCACAGTGGTTTTGCGTTCGCAACGATGCGTCAGCAATTCATCGTGAATTTGATAGAGCGTTTCGCGAGTTTTGTAAGCTTCACCATCAGGAAGCACAATGGCAATGGACCGGACCCCCGCTGTCAGGAGCGTGTGTTGCAGCGGGTTCAGGTAGAGCGCAGCGACTGTCGTGTTGGTGACGATGGCTACATCGGGACCCGCGAGGTGCGGCAGGATCAGGTCGGGGTGGT
>JAGWPH010000231.1 GCA_028870615.1 Betaproteobacteria bacterium | reverse complement strand
TTTTTACTGCAGCGGTAATGTGATAGTCATGCTCGTCTTCCTGGATGCCCGTAACCAGATAAACAGGGAGGTTGAGGATATTTGCATGCACCCTATTGCGTACCTGGAGATTTGAATACGTGTGTGGTGTGCTGCACCTCAAGTTCGATGGCGTGTAACTGCATCGACTCCCAAGCATCGGTATCGGAACCAAGGGTCATGACGACCTTTTGTCCAGGCTGGATGTGGCACAGAGACTGAAGCAACGCTGGCACACTCTTCTGGACCAGCAGCTTTCGATTACTCGGGACAACGACGGCAGAAAGATTCAGGCCATCGAAGTTCTGCTGGTAGTACATGTTCTTGTCGCCCGTTACAAAAACATCAAATCCGGCATCGTTAGCGGCACGTAGCAGTTTGCCATTCTTGACATTCGCCCAGCCCATCTCCTGGACGGTCACAGCATCATGAACACCCGCCAGCCAGCCCTTAAGTTGCCTCGGGAGGCACTCGTCAATCAGTACACGCATCTATGCAGCTTTCGGGTGTTCCAGGAGAATTTCAGCTTGGCGCAGAGCCTCAATGGCCTGGGCGCGCTTGAGGGTGGGGTAGGAGTCCAGAATTTCATCTAGGCTCAAACCATCAGCGAGGTTTTCAAACAGCACGGCTACAGGGACTCTCGTCCCAACAAACACCGGTGTTCCACCGAGAATTTCGGGGTCGGTACTAATGAGTTGGCCGTCCATGCTATATCTCCTTTTCCAGCGCAGATGGTACCAACAACATCAGCGATCTGTCGATCATATCTTCCGGATTTAGGAAATAATTACAATCATTCAGCTTGCGGTACTTTTAATCGCAACTTCCGGATACCCCGAAAAACAATGTTAAATTGAAGAAATGAGGCCTGTCCCCTAGAATGGGGCCTGACCCCAGGTCCACCCATGAAAAAAATCGTCATCAATCCCACCGAGGCCATCCGGCAGCAGAAGCTGTTCGAGGGGCTCGATCCCGCGCTGCTCAAGCAGCTGGAGGGCCACGTGCGCTTCCAGTATTTCCAGATGCGCCAAATGGTGCTGCAGCAAGGTTCGGCGGGAGATGCCCTGTTGCTGGTGGTGGCGGGGCGCCTGCAGGTGGTTTCGTTTTCGGAAGACGGGCGCGAGGTGGGCATTCATTTTCTGGAACCGGGTGATTTCTATGGCGAAGTGGCCGTCATCGACGATCAGCCGCGGGCCTCGTCACTGGTCTCTCTGGCAGATTCGGTGGTGGGCTTTTTGCCCAAGGCGATCGCCAACGAACTGATGACCAAACATCCGCTGGTGGCTGAACGTGTCATGCGCCGCCTCTGCAAAACCATTCGGGATGCTTCACGGATGCGTGCTGCGCTCAGTGTGGCACGCGCCCATGCGCGGATTTTTTCGGTGCTCAACAATACGGCCACCCTTCAGCCGGGAACAAAAACCGGCGTGATCGAAAACATGCCTACCCAGCAGGCGCTCGCGATGATGGCGAATGTCAGCCGCGAAAGCGTGTCGCGCGCGCTGCAGCAATTGGTCAAACAGGGCATTGTGGAAAAAGATCACCGCCGTCTGATCATTCACCAGCCGCAAGTGCTGCAGACCATGGCGAGCGGTGCGGAAGAAACGGTGTTGGCCCCGCTGCAGGTCAAAAACGGGAGGGGTCAGACCTCGGTGAACTGAAGAAAGAGGGGGAAAATGAAAGGGGGCCGGACCTCAAGTGTGTTTGAGGTCCGGCCCCCTTTTATTCCCCCATTGCCCTCTACGCCATCCACGCGGGTTTCCCCATGCGTCCCCGCAGCCCGTCGCGGACACCCCTCCAGATATACCTGGTCCTTGTCAGGCGCGAGTCGCCCATCAGCAGATACACCATCACTCGCAGCATCAGGCGGATGCCATGAGGAATGCGCCAGGAGAGGGGCAGGCCACCGTCGCGATACAGCCAGAGGGCATTGCGGACGACAAAATAGTGGCGTTGCGGACTGTGCAGCGGAAAACGCCGCCAGAAAAACCGGATCACTTTTGGGCCGAGAGAATGCGTCATGCTTGCCGCAAAGATGCCGTAGAGGTGCCAGCCCAGGCGTCGTGCACGCAGTCCCCATTCGATGTCCACATAGTCGATGAAGAGCGCTTCCTGCATGCCGCCGATGGTGCCCAGCGCCTGCAGTGAAATCAGGGAGCCGGAAGAAATGAGATAGTCCACGCCGACGATGGGGCGATCCGGCAGCGCCTGATGGCGTCGAATGCCCAGCGCATGGATGCGAACAAAATCAGGCGGGTTGCCAAGAACCGGATCCACATAATGCGGACCGACGGCGGCCGCATAAGGGTCGATTAAGGACAGCCGATGCATCGCCACAGCGAGTTGCGCCACCATATCGGGTGCCGGCAGGCTGTCCTGGTCCATCAGCAGGACGTGAGTGAACCCATGTCCCAGGGCATGGGCGATACCGTAGTTATGCGCAGCCGCGATGCCGCGGTTTTCCCCGAAGGCCATGAGCGAGACGCGATCATTGGTGGCTGTCCATTGGCGCAATTCGGTCACGGTGTCGGGAGGCGAGCCGTTGTCGACGAAAAGGACCTGCGTGGGGGCGGACTGCGTCGGGAGGGGGCTCAGCAGCATTTCCAGCTGGTGGTGCAGCACACCAAGGTCCGGGTGAAACGTCACAGTGACGGCGAGTATTTTCACTGGGGTTCACCCATCTCCACGCATTGCAGTCGACGGACTCCCTTTGCCTGGATAAAGGTGTACAGGCTGAATGGCTTGAAGGGCGTCGGGAACCGTTTGATGGTGACCTCCGTGAAAAAATAGCGGATGCAGGTTTCGATCTCGTCTGCCGTGTTGACGTGTTCATGTTTCATCAGCACTGCGTAGTCCAGCCCGGTGCGCCTCCTGAACCCCGGGCCGGTGCCGTATTTCCAGGCCAGGGACCAGAGCCAGGCCCCTTCGGTGGGAATGCCCGCACAAAACACCCCCTGTTCGTTGAGATGCAACGCAGCGCGCGCGATCTCGGCGGGCAAATCCAGAAGGTGCTCCAGGACGGCAATGGAGATGACGCGATCATAATATTGATCCGGCGGCACCTCCGCCAGGGAGGAATAAAACGTATTGACCAAAGTGTGATGGCGACTGGCTTCAACGAGGGGTTTGAAAGGCTCGACCGCATCGTAACGCTGATAGTCCTGCTCCCAGGGCAGGTGATTGAGGGAACCGGCGCCCAGTTCAAGAATGGCGTGGGGGGTCCCGGGCGCCGTAGCGGCGACCTGGCGATGCATCCAGGACTCCAGAAACCGGGCGATGCGATTTGCAGTGCCGCCCTCCGTCCGGTTGGCAATATATTCCTGTTCATAGACGGCAAGGTAGGGTTGGGGCAAGGTTGGGCGGACTTTCGGAAAGTTTTTAAAACAATCCGGGCGCCGATCCGGCGGAGGGGCGGGCGCTAAAAAAGTATAGGAACGATGGAGAAAAAACGACAGTGCCGGCACGATCAGCGCAATCAACAACACGGTCAGCAGGTAGTGCCATGCCAGGAGATCGCCGATAAAACCCATCAGCGTACTGACACAGAGCCCGAGCAGATTGACCCCCTGGAAACGCAGAAACCCGGGCCAATGGTGCCTTGCGTTGAAACTCCACCGGGCATTCAGGAGATAGGAAAACGAGGAAGCCACCAGGTAGGCCAGTGCATTGGCGCCCATCTGGTGCAATGGGGTGTTGGCAAGCACCAGCATGACAACGGCAAGATGGACTCCCGTATTGAGGACGCCAACCAGCCCAAACCGCAGGAATTGATGTTTTACTTTCAACAGTCAAAAAGTTTCGTGGGTTTTGATGACGTAAATCGGCCGGTCTTTCACCTCGGCGTGAATCCGGCCGATGTACTCGCCCATCATCCCGAGGCCGATGAGGTTGAGCCCCCCGATCAGCAGCACCAGGGACACCAGGGAGGCGTAGCCCGGGGTCTGGATTCCGTAAAGCACCGTGATGAGGACCACGTAAAACCCATAGCCAAAGCCGGCAATGGCGACAACCAGGCCGAGGTAGGTCCAGAGGCGAATGGGTGCCGTGCTGAAACTGGTAATGCCTTCAAGGGCCAGATTCCAGGAACGCCAATGGGTGAACGAAGACCGGCCCTGGTGACGGCTCTGGACGTCGTAGGTCACGATGCAGGGTTCGTAACCCAGCCAGGCAAACAGCCCGCGAAGAAATCGTTGCCGTTCGCGCAGGGTCACCAGTTGCGCCACGATCTCGCGATCCACCAGCCGAAAATCACCGGTGCCGCGCGGCAGGTTGATGTTGGAGAGCTTGTTGTGGATGGCGTGGAAAAGCCCGGCGAAGATCCGGTAAACCAGCGTATCGGTTTTGCGATTGGTGCGTTGGCCGATGACCAGCTTTGCTCCGGCCTCCCACTGCGCCAGAAATTCCGGAATGGATCCGGGCGGGTGCTGCAGGTCCGTATCCATGATGATCACGGCATCTCCGGTGCTGATATCAAGGCCTGCGGTCATGGCCACTTCCTTGCCGAAATTTCTGGTGAAGACCACCAGGTGCGCAGTGAGCGGTCCGACCAACGGGATGGACCGGCAAAAGCGGCGCAGCTCGCCCAGGGTGCCATCCCGGCTTCCGTCATCCACCAGGATCAACTCGAAACGATACGTGTTCAAGGGGGCCAGCACCGCCAGGAGCTGCTCGAAAAATTTGCCGATGTTCCCCTGCTCATTGAAAAAGGGCAGCACAAAGCTGACGGTTTTTGGTGTGGTATCTTTAGTCATGAAGAAAGTCATTCAGCGCCATGATCGCATGGTATCGGAAAAGAATGACCCGCGGGCTTAAGTTGCGCTGGCAGGACCTGGCCGCCGTTCTGGCCCTGGCGGGCGTGCTGTGGGTTGTGGATGGGAGCGTGACCGGGTGGGGGTTTTTCTCGGATGACGATCCCATCATCCTGGCTTACGCCATGGCGCACAGTCCCCTGGCATATTTTTTCGATCCGCAAAGCTGGCGGGATTTGACGACAGCCAACCTCACGCCGTGGCTGGTGCTGGATTTCGATGTGGACCATGCGCTGTTTGGCCTGGATGCAGCGGGATATTACGGGCATGTCCTGCTGTCCCTGGCCCTTTGCGCCGGCCTGCTGTATGTCATTTTGCAGCGCTTCACTTCAAGATTCTGGGCCTTTGCGGGCGCGGCCCTGTTCATCCTCTCTCCTCCCACGGTGATCCTGGCGCACCAACTGATGTCGCGTCATTACGTGTCCGGATTGATGTTCAGCCTGGTGTCGCTGTTCTTTTTTCTTGGGGCGCTGGATTGCACGGAAGCCCGGCAGGGCCGCATCAGGGCCTGGCTGGGTGCCGGGGCCTATCTCCTGGCGCTGTCCTCAAAGGAAGTGTTTGCCCTTCTTCCCCTGATCCTGCTGGCGATGCCCCAAGGGCGTGTCCTCGGCAGGATACGAGGGTTGCTGCCCTATGGCATCGGCGCATTGACCTATCTGTTCTGGCGGCACTGGATGCTGGGGGAGTGGGTGGGGGGCTATGGCGCGGCAGGGCCGATCTCGATTGCACCGGTGCTGCATCATTTTGGCCAGTTGCCCCGGGCGCTGTCCGGCGGGGATACCCGTGCCAGCCTGATCGTCGGCTTTGCCCTGCTGGCGCTGGCCGGCGCCCTATATCTTCGCCCCAGGGGCTTGCCCCTCCTGTTGGCCGCCCTCACTGCAGTCCTGTTGCCGCTGGTGCCGGTGCACGGGGGACTCTTGGGGACGCCACGGTACCAGTTTGTTCCCGCGCTGTTATGTGTCGTGATGGTGGTGTTGTCCCTTGATACGATTTCCAGGGAGAAGCCGGTCCTGCGGGGACCGGCCGGGCTGTTTGTGCTGATGCTGGGGCTTCGTTGTTATCTGCTGGCGCACCAGAACGTGATCGACGTCGCGCAGCAGGCGCACAGGGCGCAGGTGCTGGAACAACCCCTGTGGTCCGGCGATGCCACGCAACTGGTGTGGCTCCCTGAAGAGGTCCCTTATCAACAGGTGAAAGGGATTCAGGAAATTCGCGAATCCGTTCATCCAGGGCAGGGCGGGCCACAGTTCATTTATGATGAGATCCAGTTAAAGCATCTGCAGCATCCTTTCCAGACGGTCTGGCGTTACGACGAAACACGGAAGGGTTATGTGGACTACGGAAAGCAACTGCCCGGAGCGATTGCAGCCTGGCATGAAAGCCTGCGGCAGGCCCCCTTCAGCCTGGGCATCGGATACGATGCCGCCTCCAGTTTTTTGAATTGGCGCGTGGGGCCTCCGCGCCAGGGCCGCTATGAATTCGTCTCCGTGGGAGGCAGCAAGGTCCCGATCAATGCCGTGGGAGCAGCCCGGGTGCACATTGCCAACCCGGACTTCTACATGCGTTACAACGCCCCCGAAGGGTGGGTGTCCTATACCGATTTGCTGACCATCCCCAAAAACGGGACGCTGTATTGGGAAAGGGGGGAATGAGGTCTGACCCCATCCTCTGGTTTACAATCGGGCGCATGACTTCCATCCTCCCCTTGCGGCAATATCTCTGGCCCTGGTCCCAGCGCGGCCTGATCAGGCAATTTGCAGTGCGCGAAGTGAGTACGCGATATCGGGGCTCCTATGGCGGGCTGACCTGGGCCTTTGTGACCCCGCTGTTGATGCTTGCGGTTTACACCTTCGTTTTCCAGCATATCTTCCATGCGCGCTGGCTGAATTCAGACGGCGATGATTTTGATTTTGCAATCCGGCTGTACGCCGGCCTGATCGTGTTCAACTGCTTTGCGGAGTATCTGCTGCGCGCCCCGCGGCTGATCGTGGATCAGCCCAACCTCGTCAAGCGTGTGGTCTTTCCCCTGGAGATCCTGCCATGGGCTGCGTTGTTCTCGGCCCTGTTTCACCTGATCACAGCGGCGCTGGTCCTGGTGCTGGCCGTGTCCGTGTTGCATGGTGCGCCCCAGCCTGCGCTCATCGCCGTGCCGCTGGTGTGGGCGGTCATGATTCCCTTTCTGCTGGGAACAGGCTGGTTTCTCTCGGCGCTGGGCGTTTACCTGAAAGATCTGGGTCAGTTGATTGGTTTGGTGGTGACGTTCCTGCAGTTTCTGAGTCCGGTGTTCTACCCCGTGGAAGCGTTGCCGGAGGCCCTGCGTCCCTGGCTGATGATCAACCCGCTCACGCTCGTCATCGAAGAGACCCGGCGCGTGACCATTGAGGGGATCTGGCCCCACTGGTCTGCGCTGGCGCTTTACGCACTGATCGGGATCGGATGGGCCGGTCTGGGGGCGTTGTTTTTCAGGCGTGTCAGGAAAGGATTTGCCGATGTCCTCTGATTGGGCCATCCGCGTCAGCGGCCTGGGCAAAAGCTACACTCTTTTTACCCATCCCCTGGACCGTCTCAAACAGGCCCTGCTGGGGCGCGCGTTGCATCCCGAACAACTCTTCTGGGCATTGCAGGACATCAGTTTCGAGATTCCACGGGGCGAAGTGTTTGGCATCGTGGGCCGCAACGGCGCGGGCAAATCCACGCTGCTGCAACTGATCAGCGGCATCCTTCAGCCCACCACCGGCTCGGTGGAAGTGGAAGGCCGGGTCGCGGCGCTGCTGGAGCTGGGCTCCGGCTTCAACCTGGAATTTACCGGTCGCGAAAATGTCTTCATGAACGCAGCGATTCTGGGCCTGACCCGGGAAGAGACCGAGGCGCGGCTGGACGACATCCTGTCTTTTGCCGACATCGGCCGGTTCATCGACCAACCGGTCAAGACCTATTCGAGCGGCATGTTCATGCGCCTGGCTTTTTCCATTGCCACGAGTGTGGACCCCGCCATCCTGATCATTGACGAGGCGCTTTCCGTGGGGGATGGGGCCTTCGCCAGAAAATCCTTTGACCGGATCATGCAGTTGCGGGAAGGGGGTAAAACCGTGCTGGTGTGTTCGCACTCCCTTTATCACATCGAGGCGGTGTGCAGTCGTGCGCTGTGGCTGGAAAACGGCAAGGCAGTGCAGTTGGGCGACCCCGTCTCGGTGCTGCCCGCCTATAGCCAATCCCTGGAAGGACCCATGGCCCGGAACGAGGGGATCAAGCGTGCGCCCGAAACGGCCCCCCTGCCGCCCCCCCAGGGGACGGCGCGCATCGAGCGCATCAGCGCACGGGCCGAAGGCGTGGAGGGCAGCCGGGTGGTCTTGCAATCGGGCGTATCGGACCTGACCTTGCGCATCGAATTTTCATCGGACATCCAGTTGCCCATTCCCTGTATCGGCGTCGGCATTGACAGCGCATCGGGAACGGTGGTGGCCACAGTCAATTCACGCAACGATGGATTCGTGCTGAGCCGCGATGACCGGGGGCGCGGCGTGGCATCGATCACGTTTCCCAGGGTGCCCCTGTTGCGGGGGGCGTATACCGTCTCGGTATTCCTGGCCTGCGAACGCATGCTTCACGTGTACGAACAGGCACTGAAAGCCATTGAGATCACCGTAGAACAGTCCTGGCTTGAGCCCGGCCTGGTGACCCTTGCCCATCATTGGAACAGCGTTGCAAAGCCCCAGGATGATTGATGCCGGCCACAGGCCATCGGAGGCCCCCGCAAGGCAGGTGAGGGAGGCGCTTGCCGCCGACGAACCGGCCTTGCTGGCCCTGTTCCGGCGGGCTTTTGGCCACGACATGGCGCCGGCATTGTGGCGCTGGAAGTACCAGAACCCTCGCAGCCATGGCACCCTGGTGGAATTCGCGGGAGACGTCGTGGCCTTTTATGGAGGGGTGCCGCGCACCGTACGGTGCTTTGGAAACCCGGTGACTGCGGTGCAAATCGGCGACGTGATGGTGACCCCGGCCCTGCGGGGAAAACTGACCCGGCACGGCCCCTTCTTTGAGGCGGCCACGGGGTTCATCACGCGCTGGATGGACACCCACAGGGAATACGATTTTGCCTTCGGCTTTCCTTCCGAACGGGCCAGCCGTCTGGGCGTTGCATTGAACCTTTACCAGCCCATGGACCGGATTCTCGAGGTGCAGTGGCCGGCACAGGGGGCAGGCCATGGGCTGCTGGTCTCGGCGCGCCCCCTGACGGTTTCGGACCACCAGGCCGTCAACCGGCTGTGGCAGCGCATGGCAAAAGACCTGTCCGGTGGGGTGGTGGGTGTGCGCGATTTCGATTTTCTGCGGCATCGCTATCTCCAGCACCCGGTGCAGCGCTACCACGTCCTGCTGGTGTCGCGTCGCCTGACGGGGCATCCCCTGGGGGTGGTGGTATTGCGTGATCACGGCGCCCATGGTCTGGAACTTCTGGACCTGGTGGCACCGCGCCGCCAGATGCCGGCATTGGTCAACGTGGCGCGGCGTATTGCAGAACGGGGCGGGCAGCAACGGGTCTTTGCCTGGGCCACACCGATGGCGGTCAAAAGCATTGCCGGCAAGGCGGGCCAGGCGCAGGCCACGGAAGTGGTGGTTCCCGCCATCGTATGGCGCCAGCCCGAGACGGTGCAACGGCTCAAGGACCGCTGGTGGCTGATGGGCGGTGATGCGGATTTTCGCTGACGGGACGGTTGAAAATGGAATTATCCTTTGTCACCTGCGTCAATGATCGCGAAGTGCTGGAGCGGTGCCTGCTGACCTCGCCCTGCCTTGCGAAGAAGCGCTATCCGCTGGCGCTTTTCGAGCATTGCACCAGCGCCGCCGAGGCTTTCAATGCGGCGCTCAGGACCGCCCCAAGCCCCTGGCTGGTGTTCGTGCACCAGGATGTGGTGCTGCCCGAGGGCTGGGACCGCAATTTCCTGGCAGGCATCGCCACGGCACAGCGCCAGTTTGATCGCCTTGCCGTGGTGGGCGTGTATGGCATTGGGGTCAAACCTCATCCCGTGCATCTGGGGCACGTCCTGGATCGCGGCCATTTGCTGGTGGGGTCCGTTCCCCTGCCGGCGCTGGCCGACACCCTTGACGAGCTCTGCTTTGCCGTGCGCTGTGATGCCGGACTGGCGCTGGATGCCGCGCTGGGCTTTGATTTCTACGCCGCCGATGTGGCCCTGCAGGCCAGGGAGCGGGGGTTTTCCGTCGCGGTGGTGGATGCTTACTGCGAGCATCACTCCGCGCTGCCAAGGGCCCGGTTTTCGGAAAGTTTCATCGGAAGATTTACGGCATCCGCCACGATTTTCCAGGAGAAATGGCGCCACCGTTTGCCGATCACCACGCCCTGCATCACCCTCACTTCAGACGTCGCCGCAGCGGTCCAGGTGCGCGCTGCGGCCGAAATTGCCGGATGACCGGGACACCATGCTGAGATCGTTGCACTGGGCATGGGAACAGGCCGTCTCGGAGCTGGCCTATCGGGGGGTGCTGCCGCTTGCCGCCCGCTTGCCCTTTGCGTTGGGAGGAAGGATCGCTGCCCGCAGAGGAAAGCGCGATGCCCGGCATGACCGCGACTGGCGATCGCTCTCCCTGCATCACCCCTATGTCAAAAATGCCACCCGCACGGCATTGTCGGAACTGCTGCCCTCCGCCGGGCCGGAGGCACTGGAACGCGCCCTGGAGGAGCGGTTTGTGACAGCCTCCGTGGAGGAATGGCAGGCCCATCTCATCATTGCGGGCCGTGCGCCCGAAGTAACGATGCACTGGGAGGGCCTGGACCCGCAACGATTGCACGAGTCCGCCGCGAGCGGAACGGTCTGGATGACCGCCCATTTTGACAGTGTCATGCTGGGCATCGTGCGTCTGGGTCTTGCGGGATTGAAGTTCAACCTGATGACGTCCACGGTGGTGGAGGATGCGCGGATTCCCGCTTCCATCCGGTCCTATTACGCCCGCAAATACGCGGCCATGGCCCGTTACTTCAATGGTGGCCGGGCATTGCAGGCCGAGCGCTACCTGAAACCGCTCTACGCGGGATTGCCGCGCGGAGAGTCCGCCGTCATCCTGGTGGATGCGCCGGCCCTTGTGGAAGAGGAGGGCATTTTGCTCGATTTTCTGGGTGCGCCGCGCTACATGGCGCCGGGCGCCGTGCGCATGGCCGAATTCGCGAAAGCGCCGATGGGGGCCTTTGTCTGCCTGCAGGAGCGCCCGGGGCATTACCGTCTGGTGATCCATCCGCCGACGGTTCCGGGGCCGGAGGGTTATGGTGCCGCAGCCCAACAACTGTACGATTTTCTGAGCCGGCAGATCCTGGCGCGGCCGGGACGCTGGTGGGCCGCCGACCTGTTGCCCACCATGATCAGGGGGCAATAGGGGCATGCTGGCCGTATCCGTCATCATCGTCAACCACTTTTCAGCACCCCTCGTCAGCCGTGCGGTGCGGTCGGTGCTTGATCAGGAGGTTTCCTGCGAAGTCATCGTGGTGGACAACAGTGCCGACGAGAACGAGGCCCGGACACTGAAGGCAGGGTTGCCGGACACAGTGCGGGTGGTGGTCAACGCAGTCAATACGGGATTTGCGCGGGCCTGCAACCAGGCCTTTGCGAGTTCGTCAGGAGAAGCTGTTTTGCTGCTGAATCCGGATGCCTATCTGCTGCCCGGTGCCCTGGCTGTGCTGCTGGCCGCCTTGCGGTCCGAGGCATCTACGGGGGCGGTGGGCCCCAAGGTGTTTTGGGATGCCGGGAGACAATTCCTGATGCCTCCCAGCACGTTTCCGTCGCTGGCAGGCCGCTTCTGGAATGCAGCGTCGCGCTGTTGCAGCGGGGTGGGCGGGTTGCACAGCCGGCGGTTTCGGGCTTTTGCCCTGCGCTACTGGCAAAGCGACCGGCCGGTTAGCGTCCCCGCGCTGTCCGGGGGACACGTGCTGCTCAAACGTTCCGCCCTTCTGGCCGCCGGCGGGCTGTTTGACGAACGCTTCTTTCTTTACTGGGAGGATTCGGACCTGATGCAACGCCTGCGTTCCGCCGGGTATCGCCTGTACATGATTCCCCAGGCGCTTGCGGTTCATGAATATACCCATTCGCCGGAAAAGGACCGGCTCATCAGCGCCGGCTGGCTGGCCTATGAGAAAAAACATTTTCAGCCGAACGGGCTGGCGCGATGGCTCCGGAAACTGTTCCCGGAATCCAGACCGGCGGCGCCCTTTCCGTTGCTGAAGCCCTGTTACGGCACGGTGACATTTTTCATTCCACCGGCCTGGACGCACCAGTGGCTGCTGGAAGTGAGTCCCAATCCGGATTTTGTGCCGGCCATCGGGCAGATAGGTCGCGGGGGTCAGACCGCACTGCCAGCCCCCCTGCGCGAGCGATTTTCGGGCGGCGTGTATTATGCCCGGCTGACCCCCTGTGTTTCATGGCCGGTGCGCAGCCTGTGCTGGCGTGACCTCAATACGAAGTGAGTGCGATGGAAAGTTTTTTTGTCCCCTATACGGCCACCTCCGTCCTGGACGCGCGATGCGTGGCGGTGCTCGCACCCCATGCCGACGATGAAATCCTCGGTTGCGGTGGCGCGCTGGCCAGTCTGGCGTCACACGCCATTCCGGTCCATGTGGCGGTGGTGTCCGATGAGTTTGCGGGCGAGGGCAGTGGCGAGGCGGTTGACATTCGTCATTCCGAATCCCGCGCCGCTGCCGCGATCATCGGCTATGGCGCACCCGACTTCTGGGGGTTGCCGGACGGCTCGGTACAGCCCGGAGCGGATCTTGTGGAGAAAATCAGCCGCTGGCTTGCGGACTCCCAGGCCGACCTGTTGCTTGCACCCTCCTGCTGGGAGATGCATCGGGACCACCGGGCCGTGGCCGAGGCAGCCATTGCCGCCGTCATCCGTCAGAAAGGGCGGGTGCGGCTTGGCATGTACGAAGTGGGGGTGCCGCTGCTGCCCAACACCCTGCTCGACATCACGCCCTTCCTGCAACTGAAGCAACGGGCCATGGCCTGTTTTGCCAGCCAGTTGGCCCGGCAACGCTATGACCTGCATATGGCGGGCCTCAACCGCTACCGCACCTATACCTTGCCGGAAACGGTGGAAGCGGCCGAAGCCTATTTGATTCTCACGGCCGATGAACTGGGTACCCTGAAACTGGACCGGCAACCGGGCCGGGAATCCCTGGCCCTGCACCGCGCTGAAAAAGCCGTGGCCGAGCGCCATGAAGAGGCACGACAGCTCAACGAGGCAATAAGGCAGCTTAACGAAGCGGTGGGGCAGCGCGACGGGACGATCGGGCAGCTTAACGAAGCGCTGGGACAGCGCGATGAAAAAATCGGGCGCCTCAACGAAACGGTAACGCAACTCAGCCAGGACCTCCGGTTCATGGAGGAGCAAGCCCACATGCTCCGGGAAAGCCTGAATGCCATGACCACCGACCGCGACCAGCTCCTGGCTGCGCTGGCACAGATGCGCAGCAGCACCAGTTGGCGGGTGACCGCACCCATGCGATTTGTGGGGCACCTGGTCCGCGGCGATTTCGCCACGGCCGGCAATGTCCTTCGCGCCGCCTTGGCTGGTTTGCGCCGGCGCCTGCCCACTCCCGTGAAGCACCGTTTCAGAAAATATCTGTCGCGGCTGAAAGTGTTCGGCAGCCTCCTGACCCGTTCAAAAGCCAATGATCCGGCCATCGCGGCGATCGTTGCCGAACGTTGTCGTTTTACCCGCGAGAATCCGGCCGCAGATCCCTTGTGTGCGGTGGGGCTGCCGGCGGAGCCGCCCATGATCGACGTCTGCATCGTGACCCATAACAGCGGCCGCTGGGTGGCCGATTTCGTGCACAGCCTGCGGGCCCTGGACTACCCAAAATCCCGGCTGGTGGTGCGGTTTGTGGATAACGCTTCAACGGATGGAACGCTCGCCGCCATCCAGTCCGCCGTGCCGCAGCTCCAGGCTTCCGGATGCCGGGTGGAAGTGCTGCAACGCCCCAACCATGGTTTCGGAGCGGGTCATAACACCGCCATCCGGGCAGGAAACGCGCCTTTCTGTCTGGTCACCAATGTGGATTTGACCTTCCAGCCGGATGCCCTGTCCCGGGCCGTGGCCAGCGCACTCAGCGACGTGGATCGGGCGGTGGCCTGGGAATTTCGGCAGAAGCCCTATGAGCATCCCAAGTTTTACGATCCGGTGACCGGCACCACCAACTGGAACTCTCACGCCTGTGTGCTGTTGCGGCGCAGTGCTCTCGAGAAGGTGAGGGGCTACGACGAGACCCTGTTCATGTACGGCGAGGATGTGGAACTGTCCTATCGTTTGCGCCGGGAAGGATTTTTGCTCCGTTACTGTCCGGCGGCCCTGGTGATGCACTACACCTATGAAGCGGCCCACCAGGTCAAGCCGCTGCAATACACCGGCAGCGCGTTTGCCAGCCTGTACCTGCGCCTGAAGTACGGCACCTGGGGCGATCTGGCGGCCGTGCCGATCCTTGCCGCAAACGTGCTTTTCGGGGCGCAGGCCTATCCGGGGTCGAGAAAGGCCGTGTTGCGCACCCTGGCCCGGCTGGCACTCTGTACGCCGAAAGCGCTCCTGGGCCGGCGCCGGGGGCAGGCGCATTTCCCATTCCACGGCTGGGATTACGACCTGACCCGCATGGGGGGATTTGTCCCGGTTTTTGCCATGGATGCGGAGCGTCCCCTGGTCAGCATCATTACGCGCACCTATCGGGGCCGTGCGCTGTATTTACGCCAGGCCCTGCTCTCGGCCGCCCACCAAACCTACCCGTCGATCGAACACATCGTGGTGGAGGATGGGGGCGATACGCTGCGGGAACTTGTTGCGGGCATGGGGCAACTGACCGGGCGTCCGGCCACCTACATCGCGCTGGACAAGGTGGGGCGCTCGGTGGCGGGGAACGCCGGGCTGGCCGCAGCCACCGGCCGCTGGTGCCTGTTTCTTGATGACGATGACCTGCTTTTTGCGGACCATGTGGAGGTGCTGGTTCATGCCCTGCGCCAGGACAGGGATGCCGTGGCTGCCTACACCCCTGCGTGGGAAGTGTTCACTGACAGCGCGCATCTGAAGGACGGGAAATATCAGGAATACACCCACGAGGTGCCCTTGCCATTGCAACAACCCTTTGATCGCAACATCCTGCTTCACCACAACATGATGGCGATCCAGTCCGTACTGTTCGAGCGCCGGCTGTTCATCCAGCGGGGGGGTTTTGATGAGGACATGGAAGCGCTGGAGGACTGGGTGCTCTGGTTGCGCTATTCCTGCGGCAACCACTTTCTCTATGTGCCCAAAGTGACTTCGCTGTTTCGCACGCCTGCCGATTCGGGTCAGTACCAGCAACGGCTGGTGGTGCTGGATGCCGCCTACAAGCCGGCCGTGGCCCGGGCAAAGGCCCAGGCGGAAGCGCTCGAGTTGCGCCTTCAATAACGCCCCTTCAGGGCTTTGGCAACTCCCGGGTGCCCTGGGCAATCTGGATAATCATCTGGGCGTCCCCCAGCACCAGGTCATTGCCCTGGCGCTGGAGCGCACCATGGGCCTGCAGCACCTGGAACACGCGGGTCACGGTTTCGCGGCTGGTGTTGACCATGATGGCAATTTCCTGGTGGGTGGGCGCGTTGCTGATGCGGTTTTGCGCGGCGCTGGTGGAAACCATCAGCAACTGCAACTGGGCGCAAATTTTTTGTAGGGGGTTCGTGAGGCTCAGGATGGTCCGTTGCGCGCTCTGGGCGCGTAACCGGGCGGACAGCCGCAGGGTGACGCTTTCGGCGGTTTGGGGGGTGGCAAAAATGGCCTGGCGTACCGCATTCCGGGGCAGCGTAATGACCCGGGAGCGGGCCACGGCAATGATGAATTCGGGTTGTTCCAGGCCGTCAATGACGCTCAGCTCGCCGACATAGTCCCCCGGATTGATGAAATAAAGCCCCACTTCCCTGCCGTCGATCGTAAAGTCCACCGCCTGCAGACGGCCTTCCGCCAGCAGGCACAGCGACGGCGTGGGGGGGCCCTTCTGCAGCACCACGGCGCGCTTGGCAAACACCAGGTCGCCCGCCTGGCTGGCCAAGGCAGCGAGGGTGGCCTCAGGAAGGGCGCGAAGCAGGGGAAAGGTTTGCAGGAAGAGGGCGGGGACTGCCATTATGGGCGCATTATGAACTACTCCACCTTAACCGCAAACGCGGAGCCTATTCCAATGGCACTAAGAGGGTGAATGCGTCAGCATATTCGGTTTCAAGGGCATCATAGGCTTCGTGAAAGCCACGGCGTTTCGATACCTTTTCAAGACTGATGACCCCATCTGGACAATCTGCGTCGGTTGTACTAACATTACGCCTAACGTACATCCAACAGGAGACCTAATATGCCCGCCACTATCGCAAGTGCGCGTTCTGCCCGGCTTGGCCTGCGCGCGACACCTGAACAGGAAACCGTTTTG
>JAGWPH010000230.1 GCA_028870615.1 Betaproteobacteria bacterium | reverse complement strand
CCTGTCCTCAGGCTTCCAGCATAACCGCAAGAAGACAGCGGCTCAACCGGTTTTGGGGATTGGCAGAAAGTTTGCTACCCTTCAGTGACCTCAGGGGTGAAATTTTTATGAAAATTGATTATCTGGAACGCATTCTCAACGCGACCCGCGTCTACGAGGTGGCCATCGAAAGCCCGCTGCAGGTCGCCCCAATACTTTCACGGCGGCTTGACAACACGGTTCTGCTCAAACGGGAGGACCTGCAACCCGTATTCTCCTTCAAGTTGCGCGGGGCCTATAACAAGATGGCGTCATTGACGCCTCGCGAACTGGCGCTCGGCGTGATCGCCGCCAGTGCGGGGAATCATGCCCAAGGGGTGGCCCTGGCGGCACGGCGCATGAATGCACGTGCAATCATCGTGATGCCGACCACTACCCCTTCGATCAAGATAGAAGCGGTACGTGCCCGCGGAGCCGAAGTGATTCTGGAGGGCGTGTCCTACTCCGAAGCCCAGGAGCATGCCCAGCAACTGGCCAGGAAGCATGGGTACACCTTTGTGCACCCTTACGACGACCCCGAAGTGATCGCGGGGCAAGGCACCATTGGAATGGAGATCCTGCGCCAGTATTCCCAACCCATTGAAGCGATTTTTGTGGCTATCGGCGGGGGCGGGCTCATCGCGGGAATTGCAGCCTATGTCAAAAGAGTGCGTCCCGATATTCGCATCATCGGCGTTCAGCCTCAGGATTCTGACGCCATGAAGCAGTCATTGGCCGCCGGACGCCGTGTGCGGCTGGATCAGGTGGGGCTGTTCGCTGATGGTGTGGCGGTGCGCCAAGTCGGTGTGGAGACTTTCAGATTGTGCCAAACACTGGTTGATGAAGTGGTTACCGTGGATACGGACGCCATTTGTGCCGCAGTCAAGGATGTGTTTGACGATACCCGCGTCATTCTGGAGCCCGCGGGCGCCCTGTCCATTGCCGGCATGAAACAGGTTGTGGCACGCGACCGGCTGAGTAAAAAAACATTGGTGGCCATTGCTTGTGGCGCCAACATGAATTTTGACCGGTTGCGTTTTATCGCCGAACGGGCCGAACTGGGTGAAAAACGCGAAGCAATTTTTGCGGCCACCATTCCAGAACAACCAGGAAGTTTCCGAAGATTTTGTGAGCTGTTGGGAAATCGTGCCGTGACAGAATTCAATTACCGTTACGCTGACGAGCGCCAGGCTCACGTTTTCGTCGGGATTTCGGTGGCCCATGCAAAGGAAACCAAGGCGTTACTGAAATCGTTCAACGCCCATGGCATCAAGACCCTGGATTTGACCGATAACGAAATGGCCAAACTGCACGTGCGCCATCTGGTGGGTGGACGCGCTCCGCAAGCACGTCATGAAATGCTTTATCGTTTCGAGTTTCCCGAGCGACCTGGCGCGTTGCCGCAATTTCTCAATAGCATGAGCGCGGACTGGAACATCAGCCTGTTTCACTACCGCAATCACGGAGCAGATTACGGGCGGGTTTTGGTCGGGCTGCAGGTGCCCCCCCAGGATAAAAAGGCTTTCAAGAAATTTCTGGATCACCTGGGGTATCCCTGGGTAGATGAGAGCGACAATCCGGCGTATTCACTGTTTCTGGGTTAGGCAGGGCTCCTGATCCACACCGTCTTGATGTTGGTAAATTCCCGTATGCCGTGGGACGACAGTTCACGTCCAAAGCCCGAATTCTTGGTGCCTCCGAACGGCAGGCGCGGGTCCGATTTCACCAGGCCGTTGATGAAGGTGCAACCGGCGTCAATCTGCTGGGCCAGTTGTTCGGCACGCAGGCTGTCCCGGCTCCACAGGGTAGACCCCAGTCCGTAAGGCGTATCGTTGGCCAGGGCAAGCGCATCGGCTTCGTCCCTGGCGCGAACGATCAGGGCGACCGGCCCAAAGAGCTCTTGTTGCCAGACGGGGGATTGCGTCGTGATTTTGTCGAGAATAGTGGGCGCATAAAACCACCCTGCTCCCGGCAATGGGTGCCCTCCCAACAGAGTCTCAGCCCCCCCTGAGAGTGCGGCCTTGACCTGCAAATCCAGCTGGTCGCGCAGATCCTTGCGGGCAATGGGCCCCAGGGTGACAGCCGGATCAAAGGGGTCGCCTGTCTTGAGTGAGGCGACCCGATCGGCAAACAGGCGGATGAAATCGTCAGCGATTTCTGGAGCCAGAATAAAGCGTTTGGCTGCGATGCAGGCCTGACCGCAATTCATGTAGCGCGAGCTCAGCCCCTGGCGCGCGGCCCATTCCAGATCAGCATCGGCGAGTACGATAAAGGGGTCCGAACCCCCCAACTCCAGAATACATTTTTTGAGGTGCGCTCCCGCCAGAGACGCCACTGAGCGACCCGCGCGCTCGGAGCCGGTGACGGTGACGGCATGCACATGCGGACTGGCGATCGCTTCAGCGACCAGTGTATCTTCAATAAACAGATTGGTCAGAAGGTGTGCGGGCATTCCAGCATCCCGAAAGAGGGATTCAATGGCCAGGGCACAACGCGGAACATTGGGTGCATGCTTAAGAGCCACGCCATTGCCTGCCATCAGGGCGGGCACGGCAAAGCGGAACACCTGCCAGAACGGAAAATTCCAGGGCATGATTCCCAGTACCACTCCAATGGGCGTATAGGTCACATAGCTGCGGGCTCCGGAAATCGTGATAGGTTCTGGCACCAGAAAGGCTTCCCCTTCACTGGCGTAATAGTTACAGAGCGATGCGCATTTTTCGATTTCAGCCCGTGCTTCGCGCTGGATTTTCCCCATTTCTTCAGTGATCAGTCGGGCAAATTCGTCCCGTCGTGCCAGTAGCCCTGCGCCCAGGCGTTGCAGGGCCT
>JAGWPH010000229.1 GCA_028870615.1 Betaproteobacteria bacterium | reverse complement strand
CTTCGTTCATCCTTTTATGAAGCTCATTTAATTCCGACTGCTGGATTTCACGGTCGATTTCCGCCTTCACGGACAACGCATAACGCCGAAACCGGCCAAGCAGAATCCCGGCGGTCCGTGCCACCTTGGGAAGCCGCTCGGGACCAATGGCAATCAGGGCGACCACCCCGATCAAACCTATTTCAGAAACACTGAAATCCAGCAGTCGGAATTAAATGAGCTTCATAAAAGGATGAACGAAGCGGCACGCGAAGCAGAACGGCAGGTTGCGTCTTCGTCTCAGGAAGCAGAAAAAATACTCAACAGCCCAGCAGTACCAACCCCGCCTCTTGATACTGCGGTCGACGTTGGTACCATCACCGAGGCTCCGACTCTCCTGGAGGAGAGCCAGCAATCCCAGCCGGTACTCGTTCCTCCCGTTTCCCCGTTTGGGGGAGATCCTTTCAGCGTGCGGCCTGCCGCGCCACTGCGCAGCAAGCCCATGGTGTCGCACCCCAAGCCCACGGTGGCTGATGATCTGGTCGGGCCGGAGGCCTCGTGACCGAAGAATCTGGCGCAGTTCAGGAATTCATCACCCATCTGGTTGAGTTACGCGGTCGCTTGATCCGGGCCGTGATGGGTGTGCTTGGAGTGTTTCTGTGCCTATTGCCTTTTGCCAATACGCTGTACACCTGGCTTGCCTTGCCCTTGCTGAGCAAGATGCCGGCGGGTGGGCACATGATTGCCACGGAAGTCACAACGCCTTTTTTTGTTCCGATGAAAGTGGCTGGCTTGATTGCTTTCTTGCTGGCGCTGCCCTACGTGTTATATCAGGTTTGGGGCTTTGTGGCGCCAGGATTGTACTCCCATGAAAAACGCATGGCATTGCCTCTGATCGTTACCAGTACCGTGCTGTTTTACTGCGGGATGGCTTTCGCCTACTTTGCAGTATTTCCCTTTGTATTCGGATTTATTACAAGCACGGCACCCCAGGGTGTGGAAATCATGACGGACATCGAGAAATACCTCGGGTTTGTCATCAACATGTTTCTGGCTTTTGGCCTTGCATTCGAAACGCCTGTGGCGGTAGTCCTGCTGGTCAAACTCGGCGTGCTGACCATCGCCCAATTACGGGATGCACGGCGTTATGTGATTGTGGGCGCGTTTATTCTGGGGGCGATATTTACGCCACCAGACGCGGTTTCGCAGACTTTATTGGCTATTCCGCTTTGGCTGTTGTATGAAATTGGAATCCTTGTTGCCAGCCGCATGGTATCGGCGACTACTGAGCCTCTTCCTCATCCAGATTCTTGATCGTCCCCTTGGGGCGCTTGCCGACGATGACGGTGAAAACATGCGCCTGACGATTGCGGATGATTTTGAACTTGGCATTTTGTTCTGGTTTGAGAGATGCAACCTGGTTGAGCATTTCCTGCGAGTCCTGAACGGATACTCCATTGACTTCCACCAGCACGTCACCGGGCTTGATGCCTGCCCTGTCGGCAGGGCCGCCTTTCATTATCGCTGAGATCAAAGCACCCGAAGGTTTGTCCAGCCGGAATGATTCGGCAAGGTCCGGGGTGATGTCCTGGACTTCAACCCCAATCCAGCCACGCGTTACCCCACCGGTTTTAATGATTTCTTCCATGACATTTTTGGCGATGCTGACCGGAATACTGAATCCGATTCCCTGGGAGCCTCCGGTTTTGGAATAGATCGCGCTGTTGATACCGATCAGGTTACCAGCGGCATCCACCAGGGCGCCTCCGGAATTTCCCGGATTGATGGCGGCATCGGTTTGTATGAAATTCTCGAAAGTATTAATCCCCAGCCGGCTGCGGCCCAGGGCACTAACGATACCCATGGTTACCGTTTCACCGACACCGAAAGGGTTGCCGATGGCCAGTGCAATATCGCCCACCTTGACTTGTTCCGAGGTGCCGAAGGTGATGGCAGGAAGCCCCTTGAGGTCGACCTTGAGGACTGCGATGTCGGTTTCAGGGTCGGCACCCACCAGTTCTGCCTTGACCGTTCTTCCATCGGACAGGGCCACCTGAATTTCTTGGGCACCATCAATGACGTGATCATTCGTCAGGATATAGCCATCAGATAAAACGATGACCCCTGATCCCAGGCTGAGTTGTTGTTGGGTTTCAGGAGGCAGATTGTCCTCAAAGAAGCGGCGCAGCTCCGGGTTATCAGGAAAAATGGATGGATGGCGCGAACGGACTTCCTTACTGGTAAAAATATTGACGACAGAGGGCATGGCTTTACGAGCAGCGTCCCGAAATGATCCCGCGGCAGGAGCGCCGGGTTCTCGCACGACCTCGTGAAAAGTGCCCAAAGCGGCTCTGTTGGGAAGCAGATCATGCTTGAACAGGGTGGCGACAAATAGAATGCCCAAGCAGATGGTGACGGATTGGGCAAAGACAAGCCAGAGTTTTTGCATTAGATCAATAATCCCGGAAAGGGCGGACCGTATGATTGCCGCCGCAGTGCACCATAAAATGCCCCCGACAGGCTGTAATCGTCTGCCGAGCTTAAGCTTTGGGGGGCATTCTGATAGAATACCCCCATTTGAAATCAGCAATATAGCTCAAAACAGGTAAATCATCATGAGTGAAGCACAATCAGTCCCCGGCCGCCGGAGGTTTCTTGTTGGCGCTACCGTTACAATCGGGGCTGTCGGTGTTGCCGCAATAGGCACCCCTTTCGTACTTAGCATGCTACCCAGCGCTCGCGCCAGAGCGGCAGGGGGTCCGGTAGAGGCGGATTTCTCCAAGATAGAACCGGGAATGATGATCACTCAGGAATGGCGCGGGCAACCCATCTGGCTGGTCAATCGCACCCCTGAAATGATGGCGCAACTCGCCAAGAACGCCGGATTGCTGAGTGACCCGGATTCCTCCGATTCCGAGCAGCCTGAATATTGTAAAAACATCAATCGCGCCACCACTGAGCACCCCAATTTGTTTGTGGCGGTGGGGATTTGTACCCACCTGGGCTGTTCACCTGTGGACAAGATGAAAGTGGGCGAGGGCAGCGGGATGGGAAGTGACTGGCCTGGAGGGTTTTTCTGCCCCTGTCACGGCTCCAAATACGATATGTCCGGGCGAGTTTTCAAAGGGATGCCAGCACCGCTTAATCTTCGGATTCCACCTTATTCCTTTCTCAGCAATGCGCGATTGCTGGTGGGCAGCGACAAGAAGGGGGCCTGATCATGAAAGCAACCTCCCGTCTTCTGGGCTGGATCGATGCACGATTTCCTCTGACCTCAGTCTGGAAGGAGCATTTGTCTGAGTACTACGCGCCGAAGAATTTCAACTTCTGGTACTACTTTGGCTCTCTGGCCATGTTAGTGCTGGTGATCCAGATCGTGACCGGTATTTTTCTCACCATGAACTACAAGCCGGATGCACGATTTGCCTTTGCTTCCGTAGAATACATCATGCGCGATGTGGACTATGGCTGGCTAATCCGTTACATGCATTCCACTGGAGCCTCCATGTTTTTTGTGGTGGTTTACCTGCACATGATGCGGGGCCTGATGTATGGCTCCTATCGCAAGCCGCGCGAACTGATCTGGATCCTGGGCATGGCCATCTACCTCTGTTTGATGGCAGAAGCATTCTTTGGATACCTGTTGCCCTGGGGGCAGATGTCCTACTGGGGAGCACAGGTCATCGTTTCTTTGGTGGACGCCATTAGCCCACCGGTAGCTTTATGGATTCGCGGGGATTACGTTATTGGCGATGCCACGCTCAACCGGTTTTTTGCCTTCCATGTCATCGCTCTGCCTTTGGTGCTGGTGATGCTGGTATTCATGCATATTGTGGCGCTTCATGAGGTAGGTTCAAATAACCCGGATGGAATCGAGATCAAGGAGAAAAAAGATCCGGTTACGGGGATTCCGCTGGATGGGATCCCGTTTCACCCGTATTACACAGTGAAAGACATCATGGGTGTCGTGGGATTTTTGGCCGTGTATTTTGGAATTATTTTCTTTGCGCCGGAGATGGGCGGTTATTTCCTCGAAGACAATAATTTTATCCCCGCAGACCCCCTCAAGACGCCGTTACATATTTCGCCCGTGTGGTATTTCACGCCGTTCTACGCCATTTTGCGCGCCATTCCCCAAAAGCAGTTGGGGGTGCTTGCCATGGGTGTTGCGGTTGTCATTTTCTTCCTGTTGCCCTGGCTGGACCGTGGTCTCGTCAAGTCCATCCGCTATCGTGGAAATCTGTTCAAGGTGGCGCTGGGTTTGTTTGTACTGGCTTTTCTGATACTGGGATACATGGGGACACAGGACCCCAGCCTTTGGTATGTCAACCCGGTATCGCGTGTTTGCGCTCTGGTGTATTTCGGGTTCTTTGTGCTGATGCCCATTTATACCCGACTGGACAAGACCAAACCTGTGCCTGGACGAGTGGTCTGACAATGAATACCTCCTCCTGGAAGAAATGGATGACCCGATGGATCAGTGGTCTGTTGCTGGTGGTGGCTGGGTCTGTCGCGCTCGCCAATCAGGGCGGTGTCAAACTGGATCACGCCCCCATTGATCCTTCGGACAAGGCATCGTTGCAGCGGGGCGCACAGCATTTCATGAATTACTGCCTGACCTGTCACGGTGCACAATATGTACGCTTTGATCTGTTGACCCGGATTGGCTTGACCGAAGATCAAGTCAAGAAAAACCTGATTTTGACAGATGCCAAGATCGCTGATTACATGACCGTCGTGCTGAATCCCAAGGATGCCAAAGCCTGGTTTGGGGTGCCACCCCCTGATCTGTCCGTAGAAGCACGGGTACGTGGAGCAGACTGGCTATATACCTATCTGCGCTCTTTTTATCGTGATGATCAAAGAGACTCAGGATGGAATAACCTCGTATTCCGCCAAGTGGCCATGCCCCATGTGTTGTATGAACTGCAAGGTGAGCAAGACATCAAAGCCGAAGAAGGGAAACCGGGCGAGCACCATGTGGCGACGCTGGTATTGACCAAGCCGGGCAAGCTGTCTCCCAAGGAATATGACCAGTTCACGGCTGATCTGGTAAATTACCTCGTTTTCATGGCAGAACCCGATCAGCAAACGCGCATTCGCATCGGCTACGGGGTCATGGTTTTTCTTGCCCTCGCTTTTGTGATTACCCGAGCGCTTAAACACGAATACTGGAAAGATATTCACTGATTTTTTGGACACCCACCGAGCGAGTACCGTAGCATGATGACCTTATATTCAGGAACTACCTGCCCTTTCAGCCAGCGCTGCCGCATCGTGTTGTTTGAAAAGGGAATGGATTTCCAGATCATTGATATCGATCTATTTAACATGCCGGAAGATATCGGGGTAATGAATCCCTACAATCGCGTGCCTATTTTGGTGGAACGCGACCTGATTCTGTACGAATCCAACATTATCAACGAATACATCGATGAACGGTTTCCGCATCCGCAGTTAATGCCTGCAGATCCGGTGATGCGAGCCAGGGCACGCCTGTTTCTATTCCGTTTCGAAGCCGAACTTTTTTCGCAGGTCTCCGTTCTGGAAGCCGGGAACGCCAAACTTGCCGACAAAGCGCGGGCGATGATTCGCGAAAACCTGATTCAAATTGCCCCGGTATTTGTGAAACAGAAGTTCATGCTTGGCGAAGAATACTCCATGCTGGATGTGGCAATTGCGCCGTTGCTTTGGCGTCTGGAACATTACCAGATCAGTATGCCCAAGCAGGCAGCTCCACTGCTTAAATATTCGGAGCGGCTTTTTTCCCGTCAAGCCTTCATCGACTCGATGACGCCTTCCGAAAAAGCCATGCGCAAGTAAGTGAAAACCTCTTCGACAAAACCTTATTTGGCCCGCGCGTTATGGGAGTGGTGCAACGATAATGGGTTGACTCCCCTGATTCAGGTGCAGGTGGGCGGAGAGCAAACCCGGGTTCCCGTGGAATTTGTGAAGGATGGCCAGATTGTTTTGAACATTGGGCCTGCGGCCACCAGGAATCTCACCATGAACAATGTGGAGATCCAGTTCAGTGCGCGTTTTGGTGGAGTGTCGAGGGAAATCTCAGTGCCCTGGAATGCGGTCAAGGGTTTATATGCCCGTGAAACCGGGGAAGGCATGCTGTTCTCTCTGGAGGAAACTGAAACAGAGGATGTCGTGGTAGCTGTTGAACCGGCGGAGCCGAGTATGGAAACCTCTTCGCCACAAAAGCAAAAAAAGCCCACGCTGACCGTGGTTAAGTAATAATTCAAATAAATTAGCCTCAAACTGCCGGCATAGCTCAGATGGTAGAGCAGCTGATTTGTAATCAGAAGGTCGTGGGTTCAACTCCTACTGTCGGCACCAACCACCCCTCTCAAGCAGTCTAGTCAAGTCCGGTAAACCCATTAAAATCAAGCAAAATACCTGTTTTATCGCCCATCATCGTCTCACCTCGTCTATTGACATGCCCCCATAATCGGGGGCAACATTGGGGGCAAGTGAGCCATCACGCTTAGG
>JAGWPH010000228.1 GCA_028870615.1 Betaproteobacteria bacterium | reverse complement strand
GCACAGAAGGAGCCCGCCGACTGCTCGACGCCGGCACGGTGGAAGTGGCGCCGCTCGCCTACATGCGGGGGCGCACGCTCAACAACAGCTTCATCATCCTGGATGAAGCCCAGAACACCACGCCGGAACAGATGAAAATGTTTTTGACGCGGATCGGCTTCGGTACCAAGGCTGTCGTCACCGGCGACGTCACTCAAATTGACCTGCACCACACCCAGAAGAGCGGCCTCATCGATGCGCGCAATATACTGCAGCGGGTAGAAGGCATTGCTTTCACGATTTTTCAGGCGGAAGACGTGGTGCGCCACCCCCTGGTGCAACAGATCGTCAATGCTTATGAACGACATTCCCGTCCTCTCGAGTGACCCATGGACTCCGAGCCGAAACACGCCCTGAATCTGTCCATCCAACTGGCCAGTCGCACCAGCGGCCTGCCCACTCGCCAGCAACTGCGGCGCTGGACCAAGGCCGCACTGATGACTTCAGCGCGTCTCACCATCCGCCTGGTGGACAGCCGTGAAGGCCGGCGCATGAACCGCGAATTCCGCCACAAGGACACCCCTACTAATGTGTTGACCTTTGCGTATGGCCTGCTGGACAACACCCTGGAAGGGGACATCGTGTTGTGCGCCCCGGTAGTGAAACGTGAGGCGCAGTACCAGAAAAAACCGTTGGCGCATCACTACGCCCATCTGGTGGTGCATGGCCTGCTTCATCTGCAAGGGTACGACCATCTGAAGCGGCATGATGCCCAACACATGGAAGCCATGGAAATCCAGATCCTGGAACGCCTGCGCATTCCCAACCCCTATCTTTCTTTCCATTAAACGGCACCGCCCATCATGCAAGATGATCCCCCAAAACCCTCCCTGCTGAATCGTCTGAATCAGTGGCTGCACCACGAGCCTGAAACCCGCGAGGACTTGATTGCGTTTCTGCATCTGGCGCTAGAGCGCAATCTGCTCGATGCGGATGCGCTCAGCATGATGGAGGGCGTGCTGGGTGTGGCCGACATGCAAGTGCGCGACGTGATGATTCCCCGTTCCCAGATGGATGTGATCGAAATTGATCAGGAGCCAGAACAATTCATCCCCTTTGTTATCGAAACCGCGCATTCGCGCTTTCCGGTGGTGGATGAAGGCAAGGACAATGTGCTTGGCATCCTGCTGGCAAAGGACTTGCTGCGCTACTATGCCGGCGAAGAATTCAATGTGCGCGACATGCTGCGCCCCACCGTGTTCATTCCGGAATCCAAACGCCTCAACGTCCTGTTGCGCGAGTTTCGAGCCAATCGCAATCATATTGCCATTGTGGTGGACGAATATGGCGGCGTCTCGGGACTCGTCACTATTGAAGACGTACTGGAACAAATCGTGGGCGAGATCGAAGACGAATATGACTTCGATGAAACCGAGGACAACATCGTGCCGGATCGCCTGGGCAAATTTCGGGTCAAGGCAGTCACAGAGCTCGCCGATTTCAATGCGGCCCTTGGTACCCATTTGTCCAGTGACGATTTCGACACGGTGGGCGGCCTCGTCCTGAATCGCTTTGGCCGCATGCCCAAGCGTGGCGAGCGCATTACCTTTGGAGGACTCGCGTTTCAAGTGCTGCGCGCTGACAGTCGGCGTTTGCATTCGGTGCTGGTGGAAAAGCTGCATTCGGGGACAGACCTCACTCCATGAAGCCCGAAGTGATCAGCGCCCTGCTGGCCACACTCTCCGGGGGCCTCGCGGTCGCGGGCTTTGCTCCCTATGGCTTCTGGCCCGCGCCGATCCTGTCGCTCACCGTTTTGATGTTGTTGTGGAGACGCACCCCGACGCCTTGGGTCGCGACGGAGACCGGCTTTTTGTGGGGCATGGGATTTTTTGTGAGCGGGGTGAGCTGGATCGAGATCAGCCTGCACGACTTTGGCGGGATGCCTGTCGTGCTGGCGATTCTGGCCATCCTGATCTTTGCTGCCGTGCTTGCCCTGTTTCCTGCGGCCGTGGGTTATCTCGCGGCCCGTTTTTTTGCCCACCGCTCCAAAACCCGCTGGCTGCTCGCTGTCCCGGTGTTCTGGACCTTCTCGGAGTGGATCCGGAGCTGGATACTCACGGGCTTTCCCTGGTTATCGGTGGGGTATGCGCAAATCCCCGACGGCCCTCTGGCAGGTTACGCCCCGGTTCTGGGGGTGTTTGGCGTGACGGCAGCCAGTGTGTTGCTGGCCGGACTGATCACCACTATCGTCACCGCCCGGCGTGATGCGCACACCTATGGCCCACTGGCCCTGGGCATTCTCCTTCTGGTAGGCACCGGAGTGGGCTTGCGGCAAGTGAACTGGACGCATCCCCTGGGCGATCCACTGAGTATCAGCCTGTTGCAGGGCAACTTTCCCCAGGATCAAAAATTCCAGCGAGCCAGCACCGGGCTGACGATACAGCGCTACACCAATTTGCTCTACAACAGCGGGAGCCGCCTCATCATCATGCCCGAGAGCGCGCTGCCCTTTATGCGCCAACAGATGCCGGAAGCCTACGCAGAAGAGATCACGCGCTATGGCTACGAGCGCGACAGCGATGTGCTGATCGGCATGTTCTCGGAACCGGAACGCGGCAAGTACTACAACAGCGTCTTCAGTTTTGGTCACTCTCCAACGCAAACCTACCAGAAGGTGCATCTGGTGCCCTTTGGTGAATTCATTCCCTTCGAAGGCCTGCTCAAACCGCTGGTGCACGCAGTGCTGAGCATTCCCCTGGACAGCCAGCAACGGGGCAGTGCTGACCAGGAGCCCATGCGGGTAGCCGGCCAATGGGTGGCTGTGGACATCTGCTACGAAGACGCTTTCGGCGAGGAAATCATTCGTGCCCTGCCGCGCGCCACCCTGCTGGCCAACCTCACCAACGATGCATGGTTTGGTCATTCCATCGGCCCTGAACAGCACCTGCAAATGGCCCAGACCCGCGCGCTGGAAACCGGACGCCAGATGTTACGCGCCACCAACACCGGCATCACGGCACTGATTGATGAAAAAGGGCACATCATCAGTCGCGCGCCGCGTGCAGAGATCTTCAGCCTCAACGGCCAAGCCCAGGGGTTTACAGGGTCCACCCCGTTTGTGGCGATCGGCAACTCTGGCATCCTGGTGCTGTGCCTTGTCGCCCTCCTGCTGTCGGTTCCAACAAGGGTGACCCCACAATGAACACTCTCACGGATTATGACATTCTCATTCTTCCCGGATGGCATGGCTCCGGACCAGAGCACTGGCAGACGGCCTGGGAAGCCGAATTTCCCAACATGCGTCGCGTGATTCAAGAGAACTGGGAGGCGCCGCGTTATGCCGACTGGTCACAACGGCTGACAGAGGCCGCAGGCACCTGCAAAAAACCAGTGATTCTGGTGGGGCACAGCCTCGGCACAACGCTTGCCGTGCGCTGGGCGCTGACGCATTCGGCCTTCACGGTGGCTGGCGCCTTTCTTGTGGCTCCCACCGACATTGATCGTTTTGTCGGGGATCCCGAATATGACATCCTGGGGTTTGATCCCATTCTCCTGGCCCCACTGCCTTTCCCCGCCATGGTCGTGGCCAGCCGCAACGATGAGCGTGTCAGTTTTGAACGTGCGAAGGTGTTTGCCACGGCCTGGAAAGCGCGTCTCGTGGACGCAGGCACGCTAGGGCATATCGGCAGTGCGGCAAAACTTGGCCTGTGGCCGCAGGGGCTGGTCTGGTTCGGCCAGTTTCTCGCATCGCTGGAGTCACCCTGACGCCATTTGATCCTTCATGGGTGGTCACGTTATAATGCGCGGCTTGGCGAATTAGCTCAGCCGGTTAGAGCGACGGAATCATAATCCGCAGGTCCGGGGTTCGAATCCCTGATTCGCCACCATTTCCAAAAT
>JAGWPH010000227.1 GCA_028870615.1 Betaproteobacteria bacterium | reverse complement strand
GATTGGTTCACGCCACCAGTTTGGATTGGTTGGGGGGGTATAAGACGTTCCCATAGCAGGATCTCCTTAATTATTATCAAGCAGCCATTGGCGTTCTTAAGGGGCCACTGGGATGCGGATAATATCCAACAGCCCCCACAAGATATAAAACACAGTAGGTACCGTTAGACCCAGGAACAGCAGAAGCCATTGGTTGTCCAATACCGTCTGCATAAAATGAGGGCTTGAATTTTCTGTTGACTCAGACATCACTTATTCCTCCCTTATCGATTTGCTGCTGGTGCCATTGATGGTCTACCCAGTTACCCTGCCCGTTTCCGCTCAAGGCCTGTTTCGAGTGACTGTAACTCACGCAACTTTGAAATTACTTAAGCCAGATCAAGTTTTTCCACATGTCTTTCTCTTAATGGCTAAGCCAAGACCCATGCCGTAATTTCGATGATCTTGGATACGGTCTATCAGAGCTGGCCCTGTAAGTCGCACAGGGCATAAAGTGGAATCCTGTTTCTTTGATGGGCGATAATGGCCGGGGAGGTGCGCCACGAGTCCCTGCCAGCGTCTACGCCATGGAAGAGTTGGTTGCGGAGCTTGTTCCGTGCTTGCGATCTTGGCATCGGCGTTCAGCCGCGTCGACGGGTGTTATGCCCAGCACAAGGACAAGTCGGTACTAGCAAGCAATGACACAAGCCCATTAAGGGTATGAATGGGTAGGAGGTGTCGCCTTGAGCAAAGAACGTGGTGATCAATTGCGCCAGTACCGCCTGGCCACGGCATCGCCGCCCAATTTCTCGTCGGCAACGAACCGGAAATAGACGTAATCGAAGCTGTGCGTCAGTTCGTCGAGCTCAGTGAAGCTGGTGTCGCTATCGTTTCAAGTCACGCGGGCGGTAATGCTACCGCCGACGCGGTCACGCGCCTGCCGCATGTTCTTCAACGCCCGGCGGCAGATGCCGCCGCCTGTGCCGATGTGGGGTAATCCCGGCTTAAGCACTGCGCACGGAAAATCGCCGGAATTGCTGACTCATGTGCTCAACTGTGTCGCAGTGCAGATAAGCGGGCGCAGTCTCGGGTAAAAACGCCTGACAACCCTGCTGCCTGAATTCCTGTAGCACATAATGCTGCACCCCCATCGCGGCCAGTTCTCTGCCCAGCGCGGCCAGCGCATCCCGGCTCAGTAACGCCGAATGCACCGTAGTACGAAACTCATAATCCACACCGCTCTCCAGAATCCAGCGGGCGCTTGTCCTGGCTTTCGCGCCGCTGCCGGTGACGCCGGTGAGACGCTCATAATCAGCAAACGGCATCTTGATATCCATCCCTACCCAATCAAGCAAGGGGAGCAGCCTGCGCAGCCGCTCCGGATAGATGCCGGCAGTGTGCAGGCCCACCTTGAAACCCATTGCCTTTACATCGTGCACCGCCTCCTCCAAATCTTTCTGCAAGGTTGGCTCGCCGCCACTGAACACGACCGCATCCAGCAAGCCTTGCCGCCGTTCGAGAAATTTCATCATATCGCCCCATTCAACGGCAGGGGGCGTGCCTGCCGGCAGCAGATGCGGATTATGGCAATAGCGGCAACGCCATGGACAACCCTGGCAAAACACCACCGCCGCGAAATGACCGGGATAATCGGTAGCGGAATAAGGCGTAAGGCCACCGATACGCAGCATGACGGTTAACACCCAAGATCAGCGCGGATCTCATGGAAAAACTTGCGCTCGTAGTGCTCGCCCTTCTTGCCGATATTGAAGGATGCCACCGGGCGGTGGTACCCCATCACCCGAGTCCATACCTCGCAGGGCTGGCGCTCCTCATCCGACAAAACAGAGGGTGTAGCACTCAGTGTGGATTGATTGATCAAGTCGCTCATGGTGTTCTCCTTCAGGTTTGGGGGGTCTGGAATCATGCTGCAACGCAGCGTTGTTTTTCCGCGATTTTTTCCTGGTCGCATTTTGGGCAGAACTTGTATTCCCCTTCCAGATAGCCGTGTTTCGGGCAAATCGAGAAAGTCGGCGTCACTGTGATGTAGGGCAACCCGAAGCGCTCCAGCGAGCGCCTCACCAAGGTTTTGCAGGCCTGGGCGCTGGACAGACGTTCCGTCATGTACAGGTGCAGCACGGTACCGCCGGTGTATTTCTTCTGTAATGCCTCCTGCCGTTCCAGCGCCTCAAACGGGTCGTCGGTAAACCCCACCGGCAACTGCGAGGAATTGGTGTAGTACGGCATGTCCATCGTCCCTGCCTGGAGGATGTCCGGGAAACGCTTGCGGTCCTCCTTGGCAAAGCGGTAAGTAGTGCCTTCCGCTGGCGTCGCTTCCAGGTTGTACATATGACCGGTCTCGTCCTGAAAGCCCAGCATTCGGGTGCGCATATGATCGAGCAATCGCAGTGCGAACGAGTATCCCCAGTCGGTGGTGATGTCGTGGACGTCGTCGCTGAAGTTGCGGATCATCTCGTTGATGCCATTCACCCCCAAGGTGGAGAAGTGGTTGCGAAGAGTGCCCAGGTAGCGCTTGGTGTAGGGGAACAAGCCTGCGTCCATATGACGCTGGATCACCTT
>JAGWPH010000003.1 GCA_028870615.1 Betaproteobacteria bacterium | reverse complement strand
CCGATGCGCATGCCCGGCCCGCCCAGCTGGACAAACAGGCAACCGGGCATCAGGGATTTTTTGAAAGCGTGCCGGGCATCAATGGCGCCCAGCCCCCCTGCCAGCATGATGGGTTTGTGATACCCGCGCATACGGCCCTCGAAAGGCAACTCGAAGGTTCTGAAATAACCGGCGAGATTGGGGCGACCAAATTCATTGTTGAACGCTGCCCCGCCCAGGGGCCCTTCGGTCATGATGGAAAGTGCCGAAGCGATGCGGCCGGGGCGCGCCCCGGTCCCTTGCTCCCAGGGCTGCTCAAAACCGGGAATATGCAGATTGGATACGGAAAAACCCGTGAGCCCGGCTTTGGGTTTGGCCCCCATGCCGGTGGCCCCTTCATCGCGAATTTCTCCGCCACTGCCCGTGGCCGCACCCGGAAACGGCGCAATCGCCGTCGGGTGATTGTGGGTTTCGACCTTGGCCACGAAGTGGGTGGTGGTTGGGTGGTAGCCATAGCGCCCCGTCTGCGGATCGGGAAAGAAGCGCTGCACCGGCCCTCCCTGGATAATGGCTGCGTTGTCCGAATACGCCACCACGGTGCCCTGCGGATGGGCCTCGTGCGTTGCGCGAACCATCTGGAACAGCGAGGTCGATTGCGCCTTGCCATCGAGGGTCCAGGAGGCGTTGAAAATCTTGTGCCGGCAATGTTCCGAATTGGCCTGGGCAAACATCAGCAGTTCGGCATCCGTGGGGTTGCGCCCGCTGTCCAGAAACAGCGCCAGCAGGTAATCGATTTCATCCGGGGCCAGGGCCAGCCCCAGTTGCCGGTCAGCCTGCAACAGCGCGGCACGCCCGCCGCCAAGCAGATCCACTGTGGTTAACGGCTGCGGCACTGCAGGATCAAACAATCGATGGACCTCGTCATACCCTGCCAGGATGCTTTCGGTCATGCGGTCATGCAAATGGGGGATCAGTTTTTCCCGGGGGGGGGTGCCGGACCCTTTTCGCAGACGGATCTGGAAAGTGGTGCCGCGTTCGATGCGCGTCACCACATCCAAACCGCAATGGTGCAGGATGTCGGTGGCTTTGGTGGACCATGGAGAGAGCGTGCCGAGGCGGGGCACCACAATGATCTGCATGCCCTTGCCGGACCCGGGCTGCACCGGTTCGCCATAAGTCAGAATGGTCTGGAGGCGCGCCTGCTGTCCGGAAGTCAGCGGCGCTTCCAGGGAAAGATAGTGATCGTGCCAGGCCGTCAGCCCGGTGATCGCGATACCCTGCCGGGTCAACAAGTCACCCAGACGCCGCACCCGAAAGTCAGAGAGGGCCCGTGGACCGCGAAGATGAAGAACCGAATGCATGGCAGAACCGGCGCACTATTAAGGGAGCCTGTCATTATAACGGATGCCGCAGTAAAACCCGCAGCATCCGGTACGCCGATGGGTCGGCGGCATCCCTTGCAATGACGGTGTAGTGGCGCCGCCCACCCCGTTCCGGGCGCCAGCGCAGGATCACCAGGAAGGGTGCGACAAAACTGCCCGGCATGACGATGCCCTGCTGTCTGCGCCCGTTTTTTTGGAAAACACAAAGACGGCCTCCCCCTCCCAGGTCCAGCCGGATGATGGTGGAACCGCTGCAGCGCCAGGCTTCGCGACGCAATCCCAGCACCAGGGAGCCCCCGATCAACGCCAATACAATCCAGCACAGGGGCCTTGGCCAGGACAACAGCAGCAGGCTTGAAGCGGCGGCGAAATGGCTGGCGCCCAGGAGAAGCCCCAGGCTTCGGGACGGCTGCAACCCAACCCGGACCATTCCGCTGAAAGCACAGGGGATCATGCGATAGCGCCCGCAAATATGTCATCATGACGATCCGCGCAACCCGAGCCCTTGCCGAACAACCACACAAGATGATCGAATTGCACAGCCCGACCCGCCTGATCGACTTGAGTCCCCGCACCCTGATCCGGGTCACCGGAGAAGATGCCACCGTGTTCCTGCAGGGACAGTTGACCCAGGACCTCGCGGCACTGGAGCCCTCGCGGGCCTTATGGGCAGCACACTGTTCCCCCAAGGGGCGCATGCTGGCCGGTTTTTTGATTTGGCGCAGCGCGGACGCAATCTGGCTGGATGCGCCGGAGGATCTGGCGGAATCCGCCCTGCGCCGGCTGCGCATGTATGTGTTGCGCTCCCGGGTGACGCTGGAAGATGCCCGCACTACCCGCGCGCGCCTCGGGCTTTGCGGTCCGGGAAATCTCCGCCCTGCTGGAAGCCGCCGGGCTGGCACCACCGCCCGCCACGGGCACCCATGACACCCGGGACGGCATCACCCGGATCGCCCTCTCTTCAGAACGCCTGATGCTGCTTGCGGCCCCCGAAGCGCTTCATCTGCTGCAGGCCCGTCTGGCACGGCACGGGACCCCAGGTGAGGCAAAGGACTGGACCGACGCCGCGGTTCGCGAAGGGCTCGCTGAAATCAGTCTCGCCACCCAGGACGAATGGATTCCCCAAATGCTCAACTGGGACCTCGTGGGGGGCATCAGTTTCAAGAAGGGATGCTATACCGGCCAGGAAATCGTGGCCCGCACCCATTACCTGGGCAAGGTCAAACGACGCCTGCTGCGTTTTCGCGCCGCGGGTTTGCCCCAGGCCGGACAGGAACTTTTCCGCGAAGGGGACGCGCCTGCCGGAAAAATCGCCATGGTGGGAGAATCCACCGCGCAGGGGACAGAGTTCCTGGCAGTGGTCCAACTGGAGGCCCTGTCCAGCGGCATCCTGCATCTGGGCAGCGCTGCGGGCCCTCCCCTGGAACGCCTGACCCTGCCCTACCCGGTTGCCCTGGACTAGGAGAGCGCACGACAACATGGGCACACGCTTGGGTCTTGGGATATTGTGGCTGCTCCACTTCCTGCCCCTTTCAGCACTGGATGCGCTGGCCCAGGGCATCGGTGCCATGGCCGTTCATACCCGTTTTGCCCGCACCACCCTGATCAATCTCCATGCCTGTTTTCCGCAACGCTCTGCTGCCGAACGAAAACAACTGGCCCAACACCATCTCGCCGCCCTCGTTCGCAGCGTCCTGGAACTCGGCATCCTGTGGTGGTCTCCGCGAGCGCGCATTGAACGGCTGGTGCGCTTCAAACATCCGGAGTACACCCAGACCGGAGGACGCCCCATCATTTTTCTGACACCTCATCTGGTGGGTCTTGAAATGCAGGGGGCACGCATGGGTATGGCCTTTCGGGGTGTGGGATTTTTTACCCCGCACAAAAACCCCCTGGTGGATCAGCACATCCGCGCAGCGCGCGACCGCCTGGGAGACGTGGTCATGCTGGAGCGCAAGAAAGGATTGCGTCCCCTGATCCGTGCCATTCGCGATGGACGCAACCTGTATTTCCTGCCGGACATGGACTTCGGCGACCGCGATTCCATTTTCACGCCATTTTTTGGCATTCCAGCCGCAACGGTCACCACGTTACCATGGTTGGCCAACATGACCGGTGCCGTGGTGGTGCCCTGCGTGTGCTATCAGTTGCCCAATCACGAGGGTTACGAAATCGAATTTTTTCCGGCCTGGGAAAACTTTCCCAGCGGCGACGAAGTTGCCGACGTACGACGCATGAATGGCTTCATCGAAGCGCAGGCCTGCAACTATCCGGAACAGTACTTCTGGAGTCACAAACGGTTTCGCACCCGTCCGGACGCTGCCGAGCCCTACTTCTACCGCTGGCCGCAGCCGCTGGATTAGGCCCTGAAGCGGTTGGAAATCGGCGCCTCGCCTTCCCACACCGCACGCATCGAAGCGATGCCATGGGCGCCGGCGCGCCAGGCCGCTTCAAGATCGGAAAGCCCCAGTCCACCAATCGCCAGTACCGGCAATCCACAATCCTCGATCGCACGTGCCAGGGTTTCAAACCCCAATGGCGCACGGTCCGGATGCGTCGCGGTAGGCGCCACCGGTCCCAGCACCACAAAATCAACACCGAGCTGTTCGGCACGGCGCAGGTCGTCAACATCATGACAGGAGGCCGCCACCAGGGGCAGGTCGGGGCGCCCGGTCAGCGTGGCAAGTTGCCGTGCCGTAAGGTGTACCCCATCGGCACCGACGGCGCTGGCAACGGCGATGTCTCCGTTGATCAGGACCTGGGCCTGCCAGGGGCGGGCCGCGCGCAGCACTTTTTCGGCCAGCCGGTGCAGCGACTCGGCTGGCAGATCTTTTTCGCGCAGCTGCACCAATCGCAAGCCACGGTCAAAAGCGCGCGTCATTGCTTCCAGAAAAACCGCCTCACCCCGCTCCGATGCATGGGTGATGCCATATACCGTGGGTAATTCGAGGGCCTGCAGGATGGGTGCATTGGCCGGCAGCATGGGCGTCACGGCCTCACACCCCGGCCCTTGCCAGGCCAGTTTCTGCGCTTCCAGGGACTGGGGCAGGCCCGCCCATTGCGTCACACGGAACAGGTGCAGGCGCACCGGGGCGTGGGGATATTCGAAATGACGGGTGATCCAGGGAAAGGCGTCGCGAATTTCCACGCCCAGCTCTTCACGAATCTCACGGACCAGCGCTGCCCGAAGCGTTTCGCCGGGCTCGACTTTGCCCCCGGGCAACTCCCAATAGCCCGCATACACTTTGCCGGGGGGACGTTGCGTGAGCAGATAACGGCCCTGGCGGTCCACCAGCACCGCCACCACCACCTCGACGCGGGTCATGGGCGCTTCAGCTTCCCCTGGCGTCCCACCCAGTCGCGCGCAAACTGCCAGGCCGAGCGGCCGCTGCGCGAACTGCGCATCAGCGCCCATTGCAGGGCTTCGCGACGAAACTGTTCGGCATCGGGCAGCGCACCCTTGAGGCTTCTGACCCAATGGGCCGCAATCTCGAGGTAAGCTTCCTGATCGAAAGGATAGAAGGACACCCACAGTCCAAACCGGTCTGACAGGGAGATCTTTTCTTCCACTGTTTCGCCCGGATGAATTTCGCCATCGGCATGGCGCGTTTCACTGTTCTCCGAAAAATATTCCGGCATCAGATGGCGCCGGTTGCTGGTGGCATACACCAGCACATGCTCTGAAGGGGTGGCCAGCGACCCGTCCAGAACCGATTTGAGTGCCTTGTAGTGGGCTTCGCCGGATTCGAAAGAGAGGTCATCACAGAACAGGATAAAGCGTTCGGAGCGGCCGGCAATTTGTTCCATCACTTCGGGCAGGTCCACCAGGTGTTCCTTGTCGATTTCGATGACACGCAGCCCCTGTCCGGAAAATTCCGTGAGCATCGCCTTGATCAGGGCCGATTTGCCGGTGCCGCGCGCACCCGTCAAGAGCACATTGTTGGCCGGGTGTCCGGCAACAAACTGCCGCGTGTTCTCGGTGACACGCGCCTTCTGTTCGTCGATCTCCTTGAGGTCGGAGAGCCGGATGGGGTGTGGATGAGGGATCGCCTGCAACCAGCCGTGAAGCCCACGGCGCCGCCAGCGCCAGGCCCTGGCAGCGTTCCAGTCCGGCGCTGCCGCAGGAGCAGGGGGCAGCCAGGCCTCGAGGCGCACCAGTAACGCTTCAGCCCGGGCAATCAATTTCTGGATGGCGTCCATGGTCTGGGGCCTTAGGTGCGATAGTCGGCGTTGATCCGCACGTAGTCATAAGAAAAATCGCAGGTCCACACGGTGGCGCCGGCCTCCCCTCTTCCAAGGTGCACCCGGATGGTGATGTCGGGTTGTTTCATGATGCGCTGGCCGTCCGCTTCCTGATAGGACGCGGCGCGTCCCCCGTGTTCCGCCACCAGCACGTTGTCCAGATAAAGACGCAATCCTGCAACGTCCAGGTCGTCAACCCCGGCATACCCCACGGCAGCCAGAATCCGGCCCAGGTTGGGATCCGAAGCAAAGAAGGCTGTCTTGACCAGGGGGGAATGGCTGATGGCATACGCCACCTGGAGACACTCTGCCTCGCTGCGCCCGCCTTCCACGCGAACCGTGATGAATTTGGTCGCGCCTTCACCGTCCCGCACGATGGCCTGAGCCAGTTCCGTGGACACGGCGACGATCGCCTCGCGCAACACGCCATAGGCCCCGCTTTCGGGGGAAGTGATTTCGGGATGCCCGGCTGCCCCGGTGGCCATCACCACAAAGGCATCGTTGGTGGAGGTATCTCCATCCACGGTGATGCGATTGAAGGAATGATTGGCAGCATCTTCGGTGAGCGCCTGCAGCAAGTCAGCACGGATCACCGCATCGGTCGCAACAAAACCCAACATGGTGGCCATGTTGGGGCGGATCATGCCCGCCCCTTTGGAAATGCCCGTGACGGTGATCTGCCGGCCATGAAGCATGATCTGGCGCGAGGCGCCTTTGGGTACGGTATCCGTGGTCATGATGGACTCGGCTGCAGCGGCCCACTGGTCCGCCTGCAACGCAGCCAGCGCCGGGCCAAGGCCGCCCAGGAGACGCGCCATGGGCAGGCGTTCCAGGATCACTCCGGTGGAAAACGGCAGGACGCTTTCGGGCGCAATCCCCAGGGCTTTGCCAACGGCGCTGCACGTGGCACGGGCGTCCTCCAGACCGGGTTGGCCCGTGCCTGCATTGGCGCATCCGGTATTGATGATGAGCGCCCGGGGGGTCGTTTGCCGAAGGTGTTCGCGACACACCTGTACCGGCGCGGCACAGAAGCGGTTCTGCGTAAATACGGCCCCCACCCGGCTGGCGGGAGGCAGGGTGATGAGCAACAGGTCGCGCCGTTGCGCCTTGCGAATGCCGGCAGCTACGGGACCCAACAAAACACCGGGCACAGGGTAAAGATGCAACACAGGATTCCTCAGGTTAAACGGCCGTGACAATGCTTGTACTTCTTGCCGGACCCGCAAGGGCAGGGATCATTGCGCCCCACCTTGGGCACGTCGCGGCGCCTTGGCTGCGCCCCGGCCGCAGCATTTGCTTCATTGTCAGATGCCAGGGCCTCGTCGTAATCGGCATGATGATACTGCACGTTGGCCAGTGCCGGCGCGGCTTCTTCCACCACGCTTTCAACCGCCTCGGGGCTTTGCACCGCCACGGCACAAAGCACGCGCGTCACTTCGCGCTTGATGGTGTCCAGCATGACCCCAAACAATTCGAATGCTTCGCGCTTGTATTCCTGTTTTGGATTTTTCTGGGCATAGCCGCGCAAATGAATGCCCTGGCGCAAGTGATCGAGGTCCGCCAGATGTTCGCGCCAATGATTGTCGATGGACTGCAGCATCATGGCGCGTTCGTAGGCATGCAGCATGTCGGGTTCGACCGGCGCAAACTTGGCCCGGTAATGTTCCGTCGCGGTCTCCTGGATGCGCGCCAGCAGCGTTTCTTCCCCCACCTCCGGCTGGTCGGTCAACCATTGGCGCACCGGACAATCCAATCGGTATTCCTGGGCCAGCACCCGCGTCAACCCATCCACGTCCCATTGCTCTTCGGCAGTTTCCGGCGGGATGGCCAGCTGGAATTCGGCCGCCAGCACATCATCGCGCATGCTCCGGATGGTTTCGGAAATGTCCTGCGCTTCCAGCAATTCATTCCGCTGCTGATAGATGACCTTGCGCTGGTCGTTGGCCACATCGTCATATTCCAGCAGTTGTTTGCGGATATCGAAGTTGCGGGCTTCCACCTTGCGTTGTGCATTTTCGATGGCGCGGGTCACCCAGGAGTGTTCGATGGCTTCTCCTTCAGGCATCTTGAGCCGGTCCATGATGGTGGCCACCCGGTCAGAAGCGAAGATCTTGAGAAGCGGATCTTCAAGTGACAGATAGAACCGGCTGGAGCCCGGATCGCCCTGACGCCCGGAGCGTCCGCGCAACTGGTTGTCAATCCGGCGCGACTCGTGTCGTTCCGAACCAATGATGTGCAGGCCGCCTGCCGCCAGCACCTGGTCGTGGCGCACTTGCCATTCCGCCTGGAGGGCCTGGATTCGGGCCGCCTTGTCCGACGCGCTCAGGGCCTCGTCCTCCCGGACGGCGCGAATCTCGGGTTCGGGGTTGCCCCCCAGGACGATGTCCGTTCCCCGTCCCGCCATGTTGGTGGCAATGGTGATGACCCCGGGACGTCCTGCCTGGACCACGATGTCCGCTTCGCGGGCATGCTGCTTGGCGTTGAGCACCTGATGAAGCAGTTTTTCCCGCTGCAACAACGTGGAGACCAGCTCGGAACTTTCGATGGAGGTGGTGCCCACCAGCACGGGCTGCCCCCGCTTCTGGCAATCCTTGATGTCCTCGATGACGGCATTGAATTTTTCGCGGGCGCTGCGAAACACCTGGTCCATGCGGTCCTGACGCACCATGGGCCGGTGGGTGGGAATGATGACGGTTTCCAACCCATAGATGTGCTGGAATTCGAAGGCCTCCGTATCGGCCGTTCCGGTCATGCCGGAAAGTTTGGCGTAGAGCCGGAAATAGTTCTGGAATGTAATGGAGGCCAGGGTCTGCGATTCATTCTGGATGCGCACGCCCTCCTTGGCTTCCACTGCCTGGTGAATGCCTTCGGACCAGCGCCGTCCCTGCATCATGCGGCCGGTAAATTCATCCACGATCACGATTTCGTCGTCCTGCACCACATAATGCTGATCGCGGTGGTACAGCGCATGGGCGCGCAGGCCTGCATAGACATGATGCATCAGCAGAATATTGGCCGGATCGTATAAGCTGGCTCCGGGCAACAGCAAACCGGCTTCCGTCAGCAGCGCTTCGGCATGCTCGTGCCCGGCTTCGGACAACATGACCTGATGGGCCTTGAGGTCCACATGATAGTCCCCCGTTCCATCTTCGGTTTGTTGCGCTTTAAGACGGGGAATCAGGGCATTGATCTGGCGATACAGTTGGGTGCTGTCTTCAGCCTGCCCGGAGATGATGAGGGGAGTACGGGCCTCGTCAATCAGGATGGAATCCACTTCGTCCACAATGGCGTGGTTGAGTCCGCGCTGCACCCGGTCACCCACCTGGGTGACCATGTTGTCGCGCAGATAATCAAAACCAAACTCATTGTTGGTCCCATAAGTGATGTCGGCCGCATAGGCCGCCATTTTGTCTTCATGGGCCATTTGTGACAGGTTGACCCCCACCGAGAGCCCGAGGAACCGATGGACGCGCCCCATCCACTCCGCGTCGCGCCGTGCCAGATAATCGTTGACGGTCACCACATGCACCCCTTTGCCGGTCAGGGCATTGAGGTAGGCCGGCAGCGTGGCCACCAGGGTTTTGCCTTCACCGGTGCGCATTTCTGAAATTTTTCCCTCATGGAGGGCCATGCCTCCGATCAGCTGCACATCGAAGTGGCGCATGCCGAGGACCCGCCGGCTGGCCTCGCGCATCACGGCAAACGCTTCGGGCAACAGGGCATCAAGGGCTTCGCCCTGACCAAGACGCGCCCGAAACTCTGCCGTCTTGGCCTGCAGGGCCGCATCGTCCAGTACGGTCAGGGCAGATTCCAGACTGTTGATGAGGTCTACGGTCTTGCGGTACTGCTTGAGGAGGCGTTCGTTGCGGCTCCCGAAGAGCTTTTTGAGAACATTTGTGATCATGACAGGATGGGCCGGCAAGCAAAAGAAGCGATTTTACCAGAGTACGGGTCAGGAGCCGCTCTCCTATAGAATGAGCGTATGAATCCCCAAGCCCTGCAGGACATCCTGCGCCGGGACAGCGTTTTTGGTTCCCTCAACGCCCGGATGCAGTCCCTGGCCACGTTGCAACAAGCGTGGCAGGCCGCCCTGCCGCCCGGTCTGCGTGCCCACTCGCGGGTGATCGGAACGGAAGACCGGTGTCTGCTGGTTCAGACAGAAAACAGCGCCATGGCAGCCAAACTGCGCCAGTTGGCCCCCTCCCTGACGCGGGCCGTGGCCCGGGTCTTTCCGGAACTCGAATCGTTACGTATCCGGGTGGCTTCACCGGAATCGCGCCCTGCAGTCCGGCACCGGCCTGCACAACCCTTGTCACCCGAGGCTCTGGAACACTTTAAAAAATTGTACGGAACGCTGGCGCCATCGCCCCTCAAAACGGCGATCGAACACCTGCTGGAAACACGCAGAGATTGAAAACGGGGCTTCAGTGCGCCGGCTGGAGTCGCGGCAGAGGTTCGATGAACGCTGAAGGAAGCGGATCGCCCGGGGCAAAGCTGGTCCAGGCCCAGGCGCCGGGTTCCGCCAACAATGCCCTTGCGGCAACATTGTTGAGGGCGTGGCCCGACTTGTGGCCAGTGAACGATCCAATCAGGGGGTGCCCCAACAGGTAGAGATCGCCCACGGCATCCAGAATCTTGTGGCGCAGGAATTCGTCGGCATAGCGCAGGCCATCCGTATTGAGGACCCGAAACTCATCCATCACAATGGCGTTTTCGAGGCTGCCCCCAAGGGCCAATCCCTGGGCACGCAGCGCTTCAACATCCTGCGTGAAACCAAAGGTGCGCGCGCGGGCCACTTCGTGAACGTAAGACGTTTCGGCAAAATCAACGGTGACCGAAGACCCGGTTTTTTCGAAAGCGGGATGGTTGAACTGGCCTTCGTAGGTGATGCGAAACCCATGATACGGCTCAAACCGTGCAGTCTTGTCGCCCTGGGTGACTTCAACCGGCTTCAACACCCGGATATAACGCTTGGGGGCCTGTTGTTCCACCAGCCCCACCGACTGCATGAGAAATACGAATGGTCCGGAACTGCCATCCAGAATAGGCACTTCGGGGCCGGACACGTCCACAAAAGCGTTATCCACGCCCAACCCGGAAAAAGCGGACATGAGGTGTTCGATGGTGCTGATGCGAACCCCCTGGACTTCGATCAGGGTAGACAGGCGGGTATCCGTGACATTTCCAGCCACGGCCGGAATGGCCGGTG